>QHOP01000543.1 GCA_003219345.1 Verrucomicrobiota bacterium | reverse complement strand
CACTCTCAATGCCGAACATGAGCGTGCGACAATGCGCTTTGGCCATCGCCGGAAACAAGTGCTGGGCGACGGAGTCCACCCGTCCTTCACAGCCCCATTGGATCTCGATACCCCGATCGTTGAGGCCCTTACAGATGGCCTCGATCCGTTTCGGCTGGAGCAGGAAATGGTCGTCCACAAAGTAAACCGCACCGTACCCCAATTCCTGGAGATGCTTGAACTCCTCCACGACGTGCTGCGGGCTCCTCGAGCGCCACTTGCCTTCGTTGAAGATGGGAATGTCGCAGAAAACGCAGGACCAGGGACAGCCGCGTGAAGTCTGCATCGTCGTGAATCGGTCCAGGGAGAGCACCGCGGGCACGTCCAGCGGCATGGATTCCACGAAGTCCAACGGCAGACTCTCACGATCCGGGAACGGCCACTGATCCAGATTGCGCTCCGTCTTTCGGTTCGGGTTGTTCACGATTTGGCCATCCTTCGCCCAGGTCAAGCTCGCCACCTCTGCCGGATCATCCAGTTGCTCCAGCAGGTCAAGAATGAGCTGTTCGCCGTCCCCGCGACAAACGAAGTCCACCTCCGGGCATTGCAGCTTGACCAACGGGGCGTTGAGACTGGCAAACACGCCTCCAA
The DNA here is from genome assembly GCA_003219345.1 of Verrucomicrobiota bacterium. Classification (GTDB taxonomy): domain Bacteria; phylum Verrucomicrobiota; class Verrucomicrobiia; order Limisphaerales; family AV2; genus AV2. Next base: position 312 of record QHOP01000543.1, on the reverse strand, counting down.
ACGCCAGCTTCACCTGGCTGTTGGCGGCACGGATCTGGCGGGCGAGGATTTTGGCGTACGGATAACTGGTCGTACTCAGAAAACTCAAGCCCACGAGAGCCGGCTGCCGCCGCTGGATCTCCTCGATAATGACCCCATCGGGCGTTTCGGGATTGGCCTGGTCAAACATCACGCACTCGTGGCCCGCGCGTTTCAGTACCGCCGAGAGCGACATAATGCCGATGGGAGGAAACCCCATCACGCGAATCTTTCCGTTCCTGGCGCGAGTCCTGGATGGAAGGGCGTAAAACTGCGGGTCTCGGACGTGGATTA
>QHOP01000542.1 GCA_003219345.1 Verrucomicrobiota bacterium | reverse complement strand
ACGGCAAAGTGCAGCCTTCTAATCCGCCCGATTAGAAGCCGCCGTGAGAAGGCTGTTCTCACAAAATTTGAAAAACAGATATGTCCGCCAAACGACAGACGTTCTGTGTGGAGAAGACCGAGGGTGGTTGGGTAGTGAGGACGGATGCGCATGAGCAACACTTGGGGCCCTATTCAGAGTGGGCGCGCGCGATGACGATGGCCCTGATCTTTGCGAGGTATAACCAGCCCAGTCAGGTAAAAGTCAAAGCTGACGCTGAGTATTGGCGGGTCGAATACACTTTTGACGAACGAGCCCAGGCGTCTGCTTGACGCCGCCAGAGGCTTTGGCGGACAACGAAGTCCGCTCAGTGGAAGGAGGTGCGATCTGCCCGCATTTGCACGGAGACTGTTCACCCGCATCCGCTACAGCGACCATTCCGCTCGGTATTCCGGGCGGATGTATTGCTGTGCCGAGGTGGCATTGACAGCTTTCATGCTGGCGCCTTCCCAAACCAATCCCTGCCCCATCCGCAGCGCCACGTTTCCCAATTGGAGGGCCTCGGTGACAACGCCGGAGAACTCGAAGTTTGCGCCGGGTTTGGTTTTGTTGCCTTTGCAGGCGTCGAGCCACTCGCGCTCGGTGCCCGGCGAGCGCGGCAGTGTCTCCGGCGGTTGCTGGTAGGCCTTCATCTTCGCTGCCGGGATCAGTCGGGGATTGCCGCCGTTGAATCCGCACAGGATCGTGCCGCGGTCGCCGATAAACATCAGTCCTTCCTTCTCCAGTTCATGGTCACCCTCCAGTTCCTCCGGGCGGGGCGGTTTGAACCCGCCGTCATACCAGGTCAATCTCACGGGCGGCATCTCGCCGCGGGCCGGGAACTTGAACTGAATGATCGACGCTTGAGGAAACGTCTCGGCGTAGCGCTCGGTCGAGCTGGCCTCCACGCCCGTCGGGGCGCCGAGCTTGAGCGCTCGGAAAATTGTGTCGAAGCTGTAGCAACCCATATCGCCGAGCGCCCCGCCGCCGAAATCATACCAGCCGCGCCACACGAACGGCAGGTAAGCGTGGTTGAAAGGACGCTCTGGTGAAGGTCCCAGCCACAGATCCCAATCAAGCCCTTCGGGCACCGGTTGTGTTACTTCGGGACGATCGAGCCCTTGCGGCCAGAACGGCCGGCTCGACCAGTTGGCGACCTGCCGCACCGGGCCAATCGCGCCGTCCCGGACCCATTCGCAGAGCCGGCGCGTGGCTTCTGAGGCCTGATTGCCCACCGCGACCTGCGTGGCCACGCCTGTCTCGCGCGCGACCTCGGCCATGCGCCGCGCCTCATACACGCTCCGCGCCATCGGCTTCTGGCAGAAGACGTGTTTGCCTTTCCGCATGGCGGTCACGGAAATTAACGCGTGCCAATGGTCGGTCGTGCACACGACGACGGCATCCAGGTCTCTCTCTTTTTCGAACAATTCGCGGAAATCGCCGTAAGCCGTGCAACCGCGGTACTGGCCGGAGCGCTGCTGCGTACCGTAATAGCCATTCACGATCTTCTGACAAGGCTCGCGTCCGGCCATGCCGGCGGTGGCTTGCATCGAATGAGTCAATTGAATAGGCTTGCTCGTGCTGAGCCATTCCCAGCCAGTTTCCGTGCCGAGCAACCGGCGCACGGAGTTGCAGAACTCGTTGTTGCCCCACTGAGGATAATCCGCGCTGCCCGTGTTGGGATCGCACACGGCGACCCCCTGCACATCAGGTTGCTTCAGGAAGCTCAGCATCACCCGCAGCCCCTGCGAGCCGACGCCGATGAAGGCGACGTTAATCCTTTCGCTGGGGGGCAAACGGTCCGCTCCACCGAACACGTGACGGGGAACGATCGCAACCGCAGCGGCCGACGCTACGGCAGCGCCGAGAAATGTGCGCCGAGACAGTGCAGCCTTCTTTGGTCTGCGAGTGCCGACCATGGATTTCATAGAAGATCCTCCACTCTCCGAAATGTTGCTGGATGCTTTCTTAGGGAACCTGTTTAACGTTTCTGTATAGAGAGGCTTCGTATTGCCTCCATTTGATTTCATCTCGACCGCGCGTGCAACTCTTTCCTGCGTCCGATTCGAGCGGCAAAGTCCGCCGGGCGAGACGCACCGGTTCTACGGCAGGCGAGGACGCCCGCCGCTGCGCGCCAGCGCTCAAAAGTTGAGATGCGCCAGGATGGGTGCCCGGGCGTTCAAGGTGGTCGCGTTCCCCGGCCGACTCTGCTTGAATGCCCCATTTCTTCGTTGCGCAACGTTGAAAAGTCTGCAAAAGCCCGTCCGATGAAACCGCGTCCTCCGCACAACGCCGTTTGGAGAAACGCGCCGGCCAGATTCACCGGCATGTTGTGCGGACTGGCGACGTTCGGACAGGCGGTGGGCTTGGCCGCCGCTGAACACAACTCATCGAAGCCGCCTTACCCGCCCAGCCCGGTCATCCAAGGCATCGCCTGGCATTGGGACACGTACACAAACGCTGCGCCGGGCAGCGATTTGTGGCCGGTGACCTGGGGAGCGGATGACCATCTTTACGCCGCCTGGGGCGATGGCGGCGGCTTCGGTGGGTCGGACTCGGACGGCCGCGTCAGTATGGGCTTTGCTCGCATTGAAGGTGGCCCGGAAAACTGTCGCGGCATCAACGTGAACGGGGGAAAGAATCCGGAGTCCCCGGCGTCGTTCCCGAAAAAGGGCAAGACCAGCGGGATCGCTTTTGTGGATGGGACTCTTTACGCCAGCATCAATTTGCAGGACGGGCCCTGGCCGGCGGTGAATCATACGCTGGCTTGGTCGGCCGACCGGGGAGCGACCTGGACCAAAGCCGACTGGCTGTTCCCCAAAGGAGCCGCTAAC
>QHOP01000052.1:2953-13192 GCA_003219345.1 Verrucomicrobiota bacterium | reverse complement strand
TTTTTTTGAGTTTTACCATTTCCTCCATGACGAACTGCCAGTTGCGGGTGGCAATCTGCGGATCGCTGGCGGCGATATAAGCGCGGGCGATTTGCAAATTCACGGCGGGCTGTTTGGTCGCCTCGCTTTTGGAGTGGAACAATCGAACTGCGGTGGCACGGTCATTCGTGCCGAGGCTTTCCTGTTTGCCGGTCACGTCATCGTGAATGTAGTAGCGCCCGCCTTTTTTGCGGCGATAGAGTCTGAATCGTTGTCTCATACTGTTTTTCGCAGCGATGAGGTTACAACGATTGATTTCGACTCGGTTAGCGAGCAGTGGGCGAGATACCTCCGATATGGCAGAAGCTGCCCGGATACTTTTTTGCTGGCACTTCTGCTGGCACTCGCGTGTGGAAGAAATCCAAATCCTTGCCGCACTCGCGGTTAGAATTGGAGGCGGAGGTCGGAATCGGCCTGCAAGCCCGTCCACATTTCCGCGCTGGTGCCAAAGTAGCGCGCGAGCCGCAAAGCGGCGTCGGCCGTGATGCCGCGCTTTTCCAAAACGATTTCATTGATGCGGCGTGGCGGCACGTTCAACGCCCGCGCCAGCGCGTTCTGCGACAACCCACGCGGCTTCATAAATTCTTCGCGCAGTATCTCGCCCGGATGAATCGGGGGTAGTTTGTTCGGTTTCACGCTTTGCAAAGGGTTTTGACGCAAAAGCTGTTGAGGCTTTCCCCGGCGGCCAGGGCTTTGGCCGCCAAGCGACGGTGCAACGCGGGTTCTACGCGCAACACAAATTTGCCGCTGAACTTTTTTCCGGCCAGGGGTTCGGGCAACTTGCTCCCGTCCCTTTCCAGAATCTCAATCCATTCCTCCACGATGCGGCAAAGCGCGGCATACACTTTGGCTTCGTCCTTGCCGTGACAACACTCGCCGATGAGCGGCGGGGCGCTGCCGACAAAGCAACCATCTTCATCGCTCCACTCCACGATTTTCGTGTAGCGCGCCGCCTTCACTTTCAATTCGCTTCGTTTCATTTCTGTGATTCCTCAATTCTCCGCCGCACCTGGCGTTCCTGGTACGGCAAGGCGTCGTCACCGGGATGCCCGCTAATCGTCACCCGCATTCCTTTCAGGTGAATGTAGTTTCGGTGACTCCCTTTGCCGCCCCGATTCACAAACCCGGCCTTTTCCAGGTCGGCCATCAGTTGGCGCACCTTGCGCGGCATTACAGTATCAAATCGGTATCACAGTGGTTTGCGGCTGTCAATCCGTCCTTGCCGGTCAATGCGCCTTTTCGCGCGAGACAACGGGCAGCGGGATGACGTTTTTGCCGGACTTGGACGGCTTCACTTTGAACCATTTCACGGCCTCGGCTTTCGTGGCCAATCCTTTGTAGTGCGCGTGAATCATCGCGGGTGAGTTGCCCGCTTGCGCGGCGGTCAAATTCTCGTTGGCGTGCAAGGCAAAGTGGTACGTGCAAAATGCGTGGCGCAAACCGTTGGCTTTCCGCGCCACGTCCGCCTGTTCGCAAAGCTCGCTGAAACATCGTTGAAAAGTGATTTCGTGCGAATCCCACAGCTTGCCGCCCTTGAACGCGCGGAACGGGTGCAGCCACGCGGCCAGCGCAGGACAGATTTCCACGAGCCGGCGCTGTCGAGTCTTGCTCTTGCCGGCGGTGACCTCGATATGGCCGGGCACTCGCCAAACGTCCGCCCAATCCAGTCGCAGCAACTCGGCGGTGCGCAACCCCGCCAGCCCGCCAATGGCGAGCAGCGGTCGTAAAGTTTCATCGGCAGTTTCAAGCAATGCGCGGAGTTCATTCGGCATGTAGAAGGCCACTTCGCCGTTGTTCGCCCGCTCCGGGCGCATCGCGTCGGCTTCAAGCAAACGGTGCGTCGCGGAAAGGTAGTCTTTGCGGACGGCCCATTGGAGGAATTGCCGAACGGCGGCGCGATAATGATTCCGGCTCTTGGCGGAAGTCGCGGCCCGGCGATTTCGGGACTTGGATTTCAGTTCGCCAAGCGAGGCGATGAAGGCGTCGAGATGTTCCTTGCTGAGATCGCAGACGGCGGTGTTGGGGAATGTGGAGGCGAAGCGGCGAAGCTGGATTTCCCGGTTGTAAGCATACTTGGCTGAGAGTTGCGCCCGTTTGCCTTCACCGGCCTTCGTGCGCGGTTCATCGGCGGCGATGAATTCCTCGACAGCTTCTTTGATGTCCTTCCGCTTCACGCTGGCGACGGTGCGCAAGTAGCCCTCGACCGCTTCGCCCAACGTCCGACCGTGCAACTTGCTGGCAGCCTCGCAATACTCGGAAATGCCCGCCAGCAGGGACACGCGGCGTCCACTTGCTTGGTAGAAGGTTTGCAATCGTTCAAGCGCGGCCAGGGCATCGCGCGCTTGGCCAGCAGTCAGGGCGGTGACTTGCGAGCCTTTGGCCAGGTCCTTGACCAAACCATCGGCGTGACGCTTGGCTTCGCCATAGCGGAGGAAGGCTTTCATCATCCGCCTCCCTGCCGTAGTCCACGCGACGCGGTAAGACGTGTAGCTTTTGGACTTGCCGTAGATCGTGGCGAAGACTCTGCCACGATGTTTGATGCGTTTGGGGAACTTCACTTCGGTGTCCGTGGATTCGGGCGTTTCTTGTGTCAAAACTGTGTCAGGAACACCGGAAACCCAATTTTCCTTAGGAATTATGGTGCGGATAGCAGGACTTGAACCTGCACGCCTTGCGGCACTACCACCTCAAAGTAGCGTGTCTGCCAATTCCACCATATCCGCAAACCGCCGTAAATTGCAGCACGCCACGGCTTGGACGCAAGTTCATTCTGGCCTCCAAGACTCCATGAAGCTGCTCAGACAACGTCCGGGACGGCGATAAATTTTCTCCCGAATTCCAACTTAGATTACGGCGTCGATATGAAACGTGATTGAGGTGGATTTTGGTGCGATAACCGCTACAATTTTTGCATGCCAGAAAAGCTTTTGACTGCGATACCCCGCCCGTTGCGGGAGCAATACGAAAAAGGACTGGCCGCCATCCAGCGCCAGAACCTGGACTACGCCATCGCCATCTTCGATCAGGTGCTGCAAAAGGAGCCGGGCTTCTACGCCTGCCGCGAAGCGTTGCGGGCCGCGCAGGCCAAACGTGCCGGCAAAAAAGGCGGCTTCCTGAAAAAAATGTTCGGCGCCGCGACCAGTTCACCGATGATGGCGAAGGGCCAGATCGCCTTGCGCTCCAACCCGGCCGAAGCGATCAATATCGCCGAACAAATGCTCAACAGCGACCCGCATAACGTCGCCGCACACAAAATGCTCGCTGACGCCGCGCTGGCCCTCGATCTGCCGCGCACCGCGGCGCTGTCGCTGGAAATCGCGTTCAGGAATTCTCCCGATCGCGAGGTGGCCATAAAACTGGGTCAGGCCCTGGCGCAGTCCGGCCAGTCCGAAAAGGGCGAAAATATTCTCGCGGAGCTGGCCAGCACCTTCCCCAACGACCCGGAGATTGCCAAGGTGCTGAAAAACGTTTCCGCCCGCCGCACCATGTCCGAAGGGGGCTATGAGGCGCTCGAAGGAGGAGGCGGTTCGTATCGCGACATTTTGAAGGACAAACAGGAAGCCGCCGCGCTGGAGCAGGAGAACCGCGCCGTCAAGAACGAAGACGTCGCCGGGCGGTTGCTCGCCGAATACGAAGCGCGCATCGCCCAGGAGCCGGGTAACCTTCGACTCCTCCGTTCCGCGGCCGAGCTTTACACGCAGAAGAAGCAGTTCGACAAGGCGCTCGAATATTACAACCGCATGATCACCACCGCAGGCGCCTCTGATCCTTCGCTCGAACGGGTCATAGCCGAGACAACCGTGAAAAAATTCGAGCACGCCCTGGCCCAGCTTGACCGGTCCGCGCCAGACTACGCCGAACAATCGGCGCGTATCCAGGCCGAGCGGCAGGCTTACGAACTCGAACAGTGCCGCAAACGCGTTGAACGGTATCCGAACGATTTGCAAATGCGGTTTGAACTCGGTGAACTTTACTTCAAGACGGGCAAATTCAACGAAGCGATTGCGGAATTTCAAAAGGCCCAGAACAATCCGCACAAACGGATCCAGGCGATGAGTTACCTGGGCCAATGCTTCGCGAAGCGCGGCATGAACGACCTCGCCGCCCGGACGCTGCAAAATGCCATCAAGGCAAAGCTGACCTTCGACGACGACAAAAAGGAACTGATCTATGCGCTCGGCTGCGTGCTGGAAAAAATGGGAAAGAAAGACGAAGCCATCGAGCAATTCAAACTGATTTACGAAACGGACAGCGCCTACAAAGACGTCGCCGCGAAGGTGGATGCGTACTATTCGGGGCAGTAGGCGGAGCATCAAACTAAACCAGATTATCTGTCCCGTTGCAATAGATACATCGCCAGCGCTTCCAGCGCGACGGCTTTGCCGCGAAAGATTTTCAGCGCGTCAAACGCGCGGTCAGTGAGTTGTTGCGCAATCTTCCGCGATTTTTCCAAACCGACGATGGCGGGGTAAGTCGCTTTCTGCGCTTTGGTGTCTTTACCAGCGGTTTTGCCGAGTTGTTCGCTCGATTGCGTGATGTCGAGAATGTCGTCAATGATCTGAAACGCGAGGCCGACATTGTAGCCGAAGTCGGTCAGCGCCTTGAGTTGCGCCGCGGTGCAGTTTGCGCTCATGCCTCCCAGCCGCGCGGAGCAACAGATCAGAGCCGATGTTTTTCGTTCGTGGATATATTTCAGTTGCTCTGCGGAAATTTTTTTGCCTTCACCCTCGAGATCGGCGACCTGGCCGGCGATGAGCTGCAGCGAGCCGGCGGCCTGCGCGATTTCCAGCAGGACATGGCGATGCGGATAGCGCGGCCAGCCTTTACATTGCGCGGCGATTTCAAACGCCTGCGTCAGCAGGGCGTCACCCGCCAGGATGGCGATGCCTTCGCCGAAGACCTTGTGGTTCGTCAGTTTGCCCCGCCGGTAATCGTCGTTGTCCATTGCCGGTAAATCGTCGTGGATGAGCGAGTAAGTGTGGATGCACTCGACGGCGCAGGCCAGCGGCAGGGAGTCGTCCGGCCAACCGCTGCAGGCTTCGGCGGCGGCCAGGCAAAGCGTCGGTCGCATCCGCTTGCCTCCCGCGAACAGCGAGTAGCGCATCGCTTTGTGGATGGTGGCGGGTCTCGTCGTTGCTTCGGGCAGAAACCTGTCCAGCGCGCGATCGACCGCGGCGGTGCGGTCCGTCAGATACGCCTGGAGGTCAAAGGGGTGTCGATGGCGCGCCCCGGCTCGCGTGGCGGTCGCAGGCATGCGGCGTTTTTAGGCAAAGTCCCGCGGTGGCGCAAGCGCGGATTAGCCGGATGCGACCGATTTTGAGCCCACTTTTTCTATTGCGTTCGTTCTCCGGCACCGATTACTTTAGCGCGCGCTCGTTTGACTGACTAAAAAAAACTTGAACGCTGAACTAAGCAAAAAAGCAGCGGAAAAGGTTGGCAACCCCAACATTCTGGTGAATCTGATTTCGCGCCGTGTCCGGCAGCTTAACTCGGCTGGCGGTACCGGCAGCCGGCCGTTGATAGAAACCACGCCCAGCATGGGTGTGGCGGACATTGCGCTGCTGGAAATCGTCGAGGACAAAATGAGCTGGGAACCGATCCCGGCTGCTCCGGAGGAATTGACGGCTCCCAAGAAACGCAAGAGAGGCTAGGCTGGGAAACAAGAATTGGGCAGAGCCAGAGGGGCATCCTTCCGGCTCCTTTTCTTTATGGCCGACATCCTGACCAACTCCAAGGCGCGTCGGGATTATCACATCCTCGAAACTGTTGAAGCCGGCATTGTCCTGCGCGGCACGGAGGTCAAGTCACTGCGCGCGGGCAAAGGCCAGATCAGCGATGCCTTCGCGCGAGTGGACAAGGATGAAGTCTGGCTCTACAACGCGCACATCGACGAATACTCTCACGGCAACCTTCAGAACCATCAACCCAAAGCGCCGCGCAAACTCCTGCTCCACAAATCGGAAATCCGCAAGCTCTTCGACCTCGCGGCCGTCAAAGGCAACGCGCTGGTTCCACTTTCCTTCTACTGGAAAAACGGCAACGTAAAAGTCGCCCTGGCTGCTTGCAAAGGCAAAGTCCAATACGATAAACGCCAGGACATGAAGAAACGCGACGCCGACCGCGAACTCAAACGCGCAACGATGCGGCGGCTCAAAGGACGTTGAAGCGTTGAACCGTTAAATCGTTACACCGGGATTAACATGGCCGGATCGATTCAACGATTCAACGATTCAACGATTCAACGATTTAACTTTTGGGCGGCCCCGCTCAGGGCCTTTTTGGATTCTCCGCTCTTCCAGTTCCGCCTGGGCGCCCTCGTGATCAGCCCTTTTTTGATGGCGCTGGCTGCGACGCGGACGTAACGTACCTCGCCATTCGGCATGAGCGCCTTGACGCGCTGGAGGTTCGGGAGAAACCGGCGCTTGGTAATGGCGGTCACGTGCGTGCCGATGCCGCCCTGCTTCTTGGGTTTGCCGCTGCGCCAGATGATGCTGCCCTTCATCGGGCGTTTGCCGGTCAATTCACAAATTCGCGCCATAACAGTTTTGTTTTTGTTTAAGGAGCGGAGAAAGTAGCAATCCCGGACGTGGTTGCAAGCACGATTTCGAGGCGACCGCTCCGCTCGATGCCGTCTGGCGCCCCGGACTGGAAAGCTGTGTCTACTGGATCAGCGGCATCTCCTCCGGCGCGAGCTTCCGCAGTACCTTGCCGGCCCGTTGCCGAACAAACTTGTCCTTGTGCCAAAGCGCCGCCTTCAGCGCCGGGATTGCGGGCCGGGCACCCACTCCCATTTCGCCCAGGTACTGAGCGGCGCTCTGGCCGATATGGCTTTGGGGAGCCTTCAAGCCTTCAATCGCCAAAGACAGGAGTGGTTCGGTTTCGCCGGTCCTTTGCCACAACCATCCCGCCGGGATCAACCGCTGGTTCAGCTCCCCTTCTGCTGCCGCGCGACGCAACACGCTCAAGGATTCGGCGTTCGTTGGCTCATGCGTGAGGATGATGTTGGCGGCGAGGGCAGAACGATGCCAGTTTGTCTGGCGCAGCAACGGCTGCAGTTCGGCGATGACTTCCCGTCCCAGCGGCTTCAACTCCATCAGCGTTTGCACGGGGTCCCAGTCAACTCCGACCTGCGCCACAAGTCCCGGCAAACGCGAGCGGGCTTCGTCCGGCGCGATCCGGCAAATTGCGGCAAGTGCGAACGCCCGGAACCTTTCCGGTTCAATCAGGAAATCATTCTCGTTCTCGGCAGCTCCCGGCAGTCTCGCGACTTCTTCCAGCGCAGCGAACTGGCGGAGCCAGGGCAACGCGCCACGCGCGGACGCCCCCAGTTTGCCGAGCAGTTCAATGTATTGACCCAGTCGAAACGTCCGCCGGGCCCTGAGACCGTTGAGCACGGTTTCCAGTTGTGTTCCGAGCGGCTGGTGAAGTCTGGCGAGCGCCAACAGGGCCTCAAACCGCACGGCTTCGTTGGTCTGGGAAAGCGCTCCAGTCAACGCCGCAACAACCTCTGGCGTGGCGCGACCGATTGTCCCCAGCGCGCCAATGGCGGCAAGACGGTTGTGGGTGAAAGGGTCGAGGTAGGACGCGTATCCCATCGCCAGCTTCAAGTTCGGCGGTTTGCCGGCGACTCCCTGGTCAACCATTTCAATGAGTGATGGCACAGCGAAAATGGCGTTCGTTCCCATCGTCCCCAGCGCGCCTGCCGCCTCGCCCGCCTGGTCGGGATCCTTGAGCCACGGAACCAGCAAAGGCGCCATCTGCGGCAACTGCGGCCACAATTCGTAACTGTCCGTCGTGCCAAACAGAAGTTTCCCTGGCGCCGGCGTGCGCAACCAATCCGCGAGCGTGGCGACGGTTTTCGGCGATTCCGGAATTGACCAGTAAAGCGCGCGAAGGACGTTTTGGCTTCCAATAGGATCCGATGGATCGAGGCTCTTGCAAAGCGCGCTCGCCAATGGGCGTGACGGTCCCGGACCCAAATCGCACACAAGCGTCGCGACTCGACGGCGTAACTCCCCCCATGACTGCGGGATCGGCAGATGCTTTTGCGCCAGCTTTGGCAGCCGCGGCCACAGGGACGCATAAAGTCTATTGAAACCCGAATCGCGTCGATCGATGACTTTGCCCAGTTCCAGGTAAGCCTCCGGTCCAAGGTCGGTCAATTCCGCTTCGGCCGCGGACGAATGATTGGCAGAGGGCGAAATTTGCGCCACAAGGCGCAAAACTTTCGCACGAACAGGACCGGAACGCAGCAATCCATGCCAAACGGCAAAGGCGAGGACCAGTGCCAGCAGGAAAAACGAAGGCCGAATCCAGCGACGTCTGTTTTCCTTGTTCACGCCTTCTTCTTACCACAAAGATTCTGTCAACGCCAACGGCGGCAAGGGACGATCAACGATTCCGCTCACAGCGCCCTCTCGTTGATAGGGGGCAGCGTTTCGGGGGCGATTTCGCGCAAAATATCGCCGGCGGCGCGGCGAATTTCCCCGCGCGGATGCCAAAGCAGTTTGAGCAACTGCGGCACCGCGCGACGCGCCGCGCAGCCACAGGCCCGGATTCCTTCCTCGGCTTCGAATCTCATCTCCGGCCATTGCAGCGTTTCGAGGAAAACCGGCAAGGTGTGGGCAACGTCGCGCGTCGCGCCAAACAGTAATCGGGCCGCCGCCAGACGCCGAAGCAAATCGCGGCTCTCACATTCCGTGATGAGCCTCTCCCGCGCTTCGCCGTCGCCCGGATCGAGCCGCAGGATCACAAACGCGGCGCGCGCCCCGGCAAGACGGTCCTCAGCGTGCAGGCGGCCGCGCATGAGGGGAACGATTCGAGGTGCCAGGCACTTCAGCGACCCCAGACACCGCGCTGCCTCCTCGCGGTTTCCCAATTCCGCCGCGAGCCGCTCCAGCCGCGCGCCCGCCTCTTCAGGCGTGATCATGCAGATCGCCATCGTCGCGGCGAACTGGATATCTTCCGCCGTCCCTTCCGTGAGTTCTTTCGGCAAGTTGTCCGGAAATTCGCCGCTCTCGTAAGCGCGCAATTTAGGCAAGGCCGCGCGGGCCACCGGACCAAGCTCGCCCAGCGCATTGATTTTTCGCAACAACGTGAAAGCATCCTCATCTTCCAGAGTCGCGATCATGCGCGGCACCAGCGGGGCCGCCCCTTCACCGCACGCCGCAATGGCTGCGCCGCCGTTGTAACGAAGCATCGGAACGGCGTCGTTCCACGCCCGGGAGAATGTTTCCAACACACGACCGTTTCGTACGCCCGTCTTCGCGAGGGCCGAGAGCGCATTGCACCGGCCTTCCATCGCCAGACCGGGCGATATTCCGTCGCGTCGCGCCTTTTCCAGCTTTCGGTCTCCGCCAGCAAAGCCGTCAGTCGCGGCTTCGACCAGCGCCGGAAGGGCCGGCGCGGCGTTCGTGCCGCACACATCCAACGCCCGGGCGGCATCGCCTGCGAGGCAAGGGATCTCCAACTGTCGAACAAGCTGAGGCAACAATTCGGGAATGTCCTTCCAAAATTCTGCGCTCCACATCTCCGCGCCCAGAAATTCGCCGCCCCGTGGGCGCTGAAAATAGGCGACAAACGCCCCGCGCGCACGCGGCGACTCGGGGAGAACCAGCCCCAACGCGCTGGCGGCTTGCGCCGCAACCTCAGGCGTCGGGTCCGACAGTGTTTCGATGAGTGTGCCGACGGCCGGCCGCACCGCGCCGTGGCCCAGACTCTGCAGCAGGGTGATGGCACGCAGCCGCCTCGCCCGGACCGAAACCGGCTCCCGTAGAATTCGGGTCAGGAACGCCGGCAGCGTCCGCCATCGGGCGACGTAAAAACGGTCGAAAGCCGTCTCACGTCGACGCAGTTCCTTGCACAGATACGGCACGCAGTTCGTCTCGCTGCGCAAGACGATGCTCATGCAAACCGCCAGCTCCCGGTCACTGAAATTGTCAAAAGTCTCCGGTGGACTCCGCCAGATGGTCAATGGCGCCGTCAGCAATCGGTCCAACGCGCGTTCCGCCGGACTGTTCGAACGAAGCGACAACCCAATCGCTCCAGAGACGAGAACACAGGCGCCTATGAGCCAAACGACTCTTAAACGAGAGCGGGCGAGAGGTTTAATTATTGACGAAGGGATACTCATGGGCCTGCCCCCTCTCCCCTTCCCTCTCCCCCGATGGGGGGGAGGGTGGGCGGGGGGCGGGGGGGGGG
>QHOP01000052.1:0-2914 GCA_003219345.1 Verrucomicrobiota bacterium | reverse complement strand
CGGCATGCGACGCGTAGGCCGCCGCGTCATTCAGCATGGCATCTATCGCCGCCGCCAGCGGCGCGGCGACAACCAAACCCGAAAATACCGCTCGATCGCCAATGTTGTTTTCCAGCAGGAACGTTGGCCGTTGCGTGACCTGCAGCGCATGGAACTCCGCCGTGGTCGCCCGCGCCCGCGCCTCGATTTCCGGCGATTTTGCTTTCTTCAGCAGCGCTGTCACGTCTAATCCGGCGGCGCTTGCCGCCACGGCGGCCGCTTCTTCCCAACGCCCGACCTTCCGTCCCTCCCGCAGCGCCGCATTCGCAATCGCCAACCGCACGCAGTCGTCAGCCACATTGAAATCTTTCGCCGCCTCGGCCACGAAATTCGGAGCCAAATACTGCTTGATTTCCGGTTCGAACCAGCCGGAGTTCAGCAGGAATGGCGAGCGCATGATGGCGCCGCTGCGGCGATAAAACCATTGGCACTGCGTCTGCGAGGCAGGATACACCTCGGACGGCATCAACGCGATTTTCCAGCCAAACTCCACTTTGCCTCTGTAACGCTGCTTCAATTCAGCCCAGGCAGGTTCAGCCCAATAACACCAGGAGGAGATGACTTCGAGGTAGTAGGTGACTTTCATCGTGCGACGCAGCTTCGACGATTCGCCGCTGAATGTCCACCGTCTCCGCACCTCTTGGGCGAACGCAATTCGGTTAAGCAGCGGGCCTCGGTCGGCCAGCGCCGGCCTCATTCAGCCAACCGAGCCCCAACTGTGGCCAGTTCGACAAGACGATCCATCGGTTGATTTGCCGCCCAGCAAATTCCACGCAGGACCAGCACGCGATAGAGCGGATCATCAAAGGTCCAGGTGAAATGCCCCGGAATGCAGACGAAGATGCGACCTTTGCCTTGTTCCCTGATCCACACCTGCGGTTGCGACTCGCCGGCTTCGACGGACGCGGCGAGCAAAGTTGCGCCGGCGAAGTCCCCGGTAAGCTTCCAATAGCTTTCGTCCACAAGTTGTGTCGTGTCGAATCCGGCGCTGAGTTCGTGCGGGCTGAACCGAAGTTCTTCCATTCCATAACGAAAGCGCGCGCCCGGTCCCCACGCGCGACCGAGTCGCGCCGCCAGCGGTTCGACGTCCCGATACGCGTTCATGGACCAATGCAGGAACACCAGCCCGCCGCCGCGCTCGAGGAAAGCGTCCAGGTCCTTCGCCTTATCGGCGGTCCAGGCGGGGTTGTCGTGGTAAAACGCGACCACGTCCGCCCGCTGCCACTGTTCCGGGCTCGGCCAACGATCGGCGGTTTCGACGGTCACGCCATCAGCCAAGGCCAACAGTTTCGACCACCGCTCGCGCCACAGTGGATAATCGTGAAAGCCAGGCGCGGCGTGTCCGGCGTCCTTGGGCGAAGCACAAAGGATCATGCGTAAGCTTGTAGCAGCCGACGTGAGGAGGCTCTGACTTGAGTTCGTGGTCACGCGATCCGTGACGTGTGACGCGTGCGACACGGAAAGCAGCGCTGCCAACTCCGAACGCTTCCGCGCCGGCGGCGGCTTCTGCCCCTGCGCTTCGACCGCGACCGCTTGCGGCTCCAACGGTGACGTGAGAAGGAAGGTCATCAAATCGCGGCGCTCCTCGTCGGTGAGCGCGGCCCAAAAACCTTCCGGCATGAGCGAGAGCGCGGAAGGCTTGACCGACTTCACATTCTTGCGCGCAATCTGCTGAACGACTCCGTTGGCCATCGCCACTTGAAACATCCCGTCTGCCTCACGCTGAACAAGACCAGTCAGGCTTTCGCCGTCGGACAATTCAATGACGCTGGCGATGTGGTCCGGGTTGAGCGCGGCGTTCGGGAACTCGATGTCCTTCCGCACGCTGGCGTAATCGCGATGCATGAGGTTCGAGAGATCAGGACCAGCGTGTCCGCCTTCACCGCGAATCGCATGACATTTCGCGCATCCGATCTTGTCGCCGAAGAAAAATCCGCGGCCATGCAGCCAATTGCCTCCGGCAATCTCCGGAATCGCGCGCACGGCGGGAGCGATGGAGGAATCCGCCGGCTGCGCCCAGGGCAAAAGGAATCGCCGCAACGGGAACGCGCGGGATCGCGAGTCATCAGTCGTTGACCATGACGGCACCAGCCTCAACTCGCGACCGCCGGTCGTCAGGTTCAATTGAAACGGTTGCCACCGCTGGCCCGGAGCGCGGAGCATCTGCTCCGCCCGATAAAGGTCGCCTCCGGTTTTCACGGAACGGACACTCCGTGCTCCGAACGACGCCATAATTTCTGTGTCAGACTCAAATCGGACAGTCACCTCCTCCGGAGGCCGTTGCCAGTCGATGGTTGAACCGGGTTGAATGGCGGGCTGGAGCATCTGCCAGAGATCGAGCTGCGCGCGCAACGTGAGCGTGCCCGGTTTTTTCAGCAGCGTGAAGAACCGTTCGTGCTCGGCGCTGTGCTGCGACAGTTCGCGCGCGACTTGGAGGTCAACGTGCGGCAGCCAGCCAACCCACGATTCCTTGCCATCGGCAGACTCCCACTGCGTTTCCACGCCGGTGAGGTCGGCCAGAAGATCGATTTCGTCGTAGCCGCCGAGGTCACGAGGCGGATTTGTTGCAACCAAGGCCCGCCTCCTCGCGTCGGCGGCGACGGAAGGCAGCGTCACCGCATAATTCACCGCAAGATTTCGCGGGCGTGTCACGAGCGTCAGCGTGCGGTGGTCCGGACTCACACTCGCGCTCAGAATTTCATGCGCGTAACGCGCGGTCGCGAGCTGGTCATACACGACTTGATAACCGGGCCGGAGGGTTTCGAATCGGTCGCCGGCCACGACATATCGTCCGGATTCGACCCGCGCCTTTTTTGACAAATCCTTCAACGCCTCGACATCCAGGGGACGGTCGAAGGCGATCCGGAGTTCCGTT
>QHOP01000541.1 GCA_003219345.1 Verrucomicrobiota bacterium | reverse complement strand
CGCCCGAACCGATAGTTCCGGCAGCCAAATCTATCTAGTCGATGTTTTGGGCAGCACGATCGCCTTGGTGGATGCGTCCGGCAAGATTACCACGCGGTATGCTTATGACGATTTTGGCCAGGTAACAATCTCAGGGACGTCGAGTGACAACCCATTCCAATACACCGGTCGGGAAAATGACCTGACCGGGCTCTACTTTTACCGCGGTCGGTATTACGACCCCGGCCTTCAACGGTTCATCAGCCAGGATCCGGCCTTAAGCAGTCTTGGTCCGGAAAGCCTTTTCGCGCACAACCTCACCGGCCTGCTTGACACCAACCCTTACAGCTACGCCAAAAACCGGCCGATTGACATCATCGATCCGAGCGGCGCGAGTGGGGCTGAGCTGGACACCAAATCGGACATCGAACTTGATACATGCCAACAGCAACAAGTGAAATACTCCATTGACGAAATCTTAAAAACGATAAAAAGCAAACCGTGTTGTCTGCGAAAGGACCTGAAGGACTGCGTCGAAAGGAAATTGGGATCTACGCCGCCACCGGTGACGTTCCTCTATAATTCTTCTCTGGACAACGCAGTCGCCCAAGTGCCGTGCAACCCCAAAGCCCAAAATGCAGAATTCCAAAAGTGCCTGGTCACTGTGAACAAGATCGAATTTGGTCCACAAACACCGTTTAACAGTCGGTCCGGCATGGCGAATACGTTACTACACGAAACCTTGCATCTTTGCGGTCTCCGTGATGGCCCGCCTGGCCCGACGCATAATACGGCGCCCGGCTCGGCCGGTTGGTGGGCAAACAAGTGTTTCCCGGAGTACTGACAGGCTCTCGAACAACCCCATGAACAAATCTGGCTGCCGATACAGGCGCTGGCTGAAGTGGTTAGTCGTAGCTACCGGCTTGAGCCTCGCACTGCCCGCGTCCGCTCAAGGCCAGCAGCGACGCTATGCTTACGATGCGATAGGACGACTCGTCAGGAGCGTCGATGCTCAGGGTACCGTGATCACCTATACCTACGACGCCGTAGGGAACCTCCTTTCGGTCAAGCGCCAAACCATAGATGAAATTGGACCTCCGGGGATTACTTCGCTTTCGCCCTCCAGCGGGAAGCAGCGAGACATCGTGCAGGTCACGATGAGTGGCAGTGGACTGCTGGGCGCCCGCTTGGTATCTGGCAATCCTGGAATCACGTTTCGCAACGTGATCGCCACCGACCAACAGATTCAAGCCACGTTCCTCATCGCCCACGATGCACCTGTTGGTGTCGCCACGATTACAGCGATGTCCCCGCTGGGGAATGCCCTGGGACAGTTCACCGTGCTTGCCGCCGCGCCACTCATTACCGGCGTTCGACCGAGTAATGGACTTTCGGCCGGCGGCACGCGAGTCACGATCCGGGGTTTGTCCATCACACCGGATGCCACGGTGAACTTCGGAGCCGCGCCAGCCGCAGAAATTGTCGTGTTGGATTCAACGACGATTTCCGTCAAGTCCCCTCCCGGAGCGCCCGGGAGCGTCGCGGTGGCGGTTATCAACGGTAACGGTGTTGGAAGTCTGGAGAACGCTTACACGTATGTTGCGCCGCGCGGGACGGTTCTGAGTTACGGCCAGACCGTGACAGGACAAATCGCTGCGTTGGGTCAGGCAAGCCAATTCACCTTCGAGGCGGGCGACGGTGATATCGTCACGTTGCGCATGAGCCGGGCTTCAAGCGGCATCAACCCGTCCATTCGGCTGCTGGATTTTGAAGACCATCAGGTGGCGCAGCAGTCAGCCTTCGCTTACGCCCAATTGGACCTGCCATTGCCTGCGCCGGGAGTTTACTTCGCGGAAGCTCGCGATGATGCCGACGACGCGACGGGCGCATTCGGTCTGAGTCTGCAGCGGCTCAATGGACCGGCTGGGGCAATGACAATGAATTTTGGTACCGTAACAAACCGCTCCTTGGCGCTGCCAGCCGAGTTACAAGCCTTTCAATTCGCCGCAGTGGCGGGGGATGTGGTGCGGGTGCGGATGAGCCGCAGTTCGGGCATTGATCCGCGGATTGAGCTGTTCGATAGTCAGGGCCGGAGTGTGGCCGACACAACGGCCTTCGCCGATGCCGTGGTGGACCTCGCGCTGGCCAGCGGGACTTACTATTTCCTGCTGAGCGATCTCAATGGCGACGAGACGGGAACCTATGGGGTGAGTCTGGAACGGCTGAACAACCCGGCCAACGCCAAACCGATTGCGTATGGGCAGACCCTTGAGGCATCCATTGACGCGGTGGCCGAGATGGACGCCTATAGTTTTCAGGCGCAAGCCGGCGATGTGGTGCGCGTGCGGATGAGCCGCAGTTCGGGTATTGATCCGCAAATTGAGCTGTTCGATAGCCAGGGCCGGAGTGTGACTAACATAACGGCCTTCGCCGATGCCGTGGTGGATGTGCCGCTGGCCAGCAGCGGGACTTATTATTTGCTGCTGAGCGATCTCAACGGCGACGAGACGGGAGCGTATGGGGTGAGTCTGGAACGGTTGAAGAACCCGGCCAACGCCAAACCAATTGCGTATGGGCAGACCCTTCAGGCGTCCATTGACGCGGTGGCGGAGATGGACGCCTATAGTTTTCAGGCGCAGGCTGGCGATATGGTGCGGGTGCGGATGAGTCGCAGTTCGGGCATTGATCCGAAGATCGAGTTGTTTGACGCGCAGGGCCGGAGTGTGACCAACATAACGGCCTTCGCCGATGCGGTGCTGGATGTGCCGCTGGCCAGCAGCGGGACTTATTATTTCCTGCTGAGCGATCTCAACGGCGACGAGACGGGAACCTATGGGGTGAGTCTGGAACGGTTGAACAACCCGGCCAACGCCAAACCGATTGCG
This sequence comes from Verrucomicrobiota bacterium, assembly GCA_003219345.1. Taxonomy (GTDB): domain Bacteria; phylum Verrucomicrobiota; class Verrucomicrobiia; order Limisphaerales; family AV2; genus AV2. The sequence continues at coordinate 15 of QHOP01000541.1, read as the reverse complement.
TATGGGCAGACCCTT
>QHOP01000051.1 GCA_003219345.1 Verrucomicrobiota bacterium | reverse complement strand
GTTGAGGGAGAAATCGCCGATACACCGGCAATCAGCGAAAAATTTCAAGTGATCATAATTGCGGACGAGGTAGCCGTCGGCATTGCAGGCGCGGACCTGTTTGAGAATCCACTCCTCGCCGGTTTTGAAAATCCGCGGAGGAGCGAGCCAAATCGTTGATGGTTGATGGTTGATGGTTGATGGGGAGGCATCGCGACTCCGGACGTTGCGAAATAACGCGACGGCCTCGCGGTATTTCTTCACGTCCTCGAATTCGCAGTAAATCGTTTGCGCGCCGCAGCGCAACGCGGCCTCCAGCTGCGCGAGATTGCGGACAAGGACAACCAACTCACTTTCCGTAGCAGCCGACGTGAGGAGGCTCCGATCAATTTCGGATTTCGGATTTCGGATTTCGGATTTTGAAAAACGAGCCTCGTTACCTCGGCTGCTACGAGGATTCAGTGTCCACCGCTTCGGTTGCGCGCGCAACGCATCCAACAGGCCGGCTGCCTTGCGTCGCAAGCGATTCAACTCGCTCGACGGCAGCATCACATCGCCTTCGAGGATATTCTTCAGGTCGCCGAGCTTGAAGGGCGTTCCACCAAGACGACCGAGTTTTTCGCGCAAACGTTCAGTGTTGAGCGGCTGCTTTTCAGCCTTCGCCAGCGACATCGCCGACTCGACCTGAACGACGTGGCCAATTTCGTCACGAGCGATGAGTGTCATTGATCGGCCGACATGTCCGTGCACTTCCATTTGGATCGGCCGCTGGAAATGTGGCCGGTCGCCGGAGAAACTCTGACGCAGCCGCCGGTCCAGTTCGGGATCGCTCGTCTTCCACACTTTGTCGCCGACGTGAACCCGCGAGAAATCAATGTCGCCGCGGCCGAAGGTGAGGACCTCACAAGGTGGGACGGGCATCCTGCCTGTCTCCCCCTTTCTGGTCACACGGTTCGGATGCTGTGTGATCGGAGACAGGCGAGACGCCTGTCCTACGTTGATTTCATAGACCCGTCCGCCCTCCTCTTTTTCCTCAGGGTGGCCGGCGTCGAACACCACGCCATCGCCCGCCTTGATCGGCGCGAGCAAATGGACGAAAACTTTCCCGCCCTGGACACGCGTCACTTCACCGAGATAGACACCGCGCTTTTTACCGAAACGGGCGTGGACAAGTTCCTGATTGTTGATGCCGCGGAACCAGCCGGTGTAAAGCCCGCGCGAGAAGGCCATCTCTATTTCATAACGCGGAGCGCGGAGCGCGGAATGCGGAATGTCTTCCGTGATTGCGTCCGTTCCGAGTTCCGAGTTCCGAGTTCCGAGTTTATCGAGCGCCCGGCGGTAAACCCGTGTGATGTTCGCGACGTACTCCGGGGATTTGAGTCGGCCCTCAATCTTGAGCGACGCTACCCCAGCGCGAATCAAATCGGCCAACACCTCCAGGCCCGCCAAATCCTGCGGGCTGAGCAGGTAACGCTTGTCGCCGAGCGGAACCGGTTTGCCGTCGGAAATCAAATCATAGGGCAGGCGACAAGCTTGAGCGCATTCGCCGCGATTGGCGGAACGGCCGCCAAGAGCTTCGCTGGTCAGACACTGGCCGGAATAAGCCACGCACAGCGCGCCGTGGACGAAGACTTCCAGCGGAAGCGGCGGGTGGTTGGTTGGGTTGTGTTCACCGCCTGGTTGACAACCTGCGACCTGCGACCTGCAACCGGCATCGGTTTGCCCGGTCTGAATCTTCTCGATTTCTTTCAGCGAACACTCGCGCGCCAGCACGACGAGGTGGCAGCCGAGTTCGCGCGCAAACTCCACACCGCCGGCGCTGGTAATGGTCATTTGCGTCGAGGCATGAATCGGGAAGTCGGGCGAGAGCTGGCGGATCAGCCGGCAAATGCCGACATCCTGCACGATGGCCGCGTCCACTCCGGCGGTGATGATGGCGCGCAAATACTGCTCGGCCTCGGCCATCTCGTTGGCGAACACGAGCGTGTTGAAGGTGACGTAGCCCTTGACGCCGCGCCGATGGAGGGACTCCATCAGTTTCGGCAGGTCGGCCTCGGTGAAATTACGCGCGCGCATCCGGGCGTTGAACTTTCCCAGGCCGAAGTAAATCGCATCGGCGCCGTTTTCGACCGCAGCTTTCGCACATTCCCAATCGCCGGCCGGGGCGAGCAGTTCCGGAATGGGGAGCGCGGAGTGCGCAGGGCGGAATGAACCGCCCGATTGTTCCGAAGCAATCGTTTCTTCGACCGACGTTGTCTGATGTTTCGCCATCGTTCAACTGGTGGGGCGAGCGCCCTGGCGAGCCGTGACTCGGTAGCCACCGAGGTAACGAGGTGGACCCATGGGTTCCGCCTCCTCACGTCGGCGGCTACGGGATCCGGGCTCGTCGGAAGCCTTGCCCTGCCGAATGACGAGAACCTACACAGCCCGGGACCCGGCGCAATCTTCATCTGGCTGCGGCGGTTCAGCGAAGCTGGAAGCTTCGTAACTTGCAGGCCAGGATGCCCGCGCTACACTCCGGCCATGCGCGTCTTGATCGTCGGCTGCGGTTACGTCGGGCTGCCGTTGGGGGCCGAACTCGTCAAGCAGGGGCACGAAGTCATTGGAGTGCGCCGCACCCAGGACGCGGAAGCAGAACTAAAGGCTGCGGGAATTCAGCCGCTGGTAGCCGACATCACCAAACCGGAGGATTTGGCGAAGTTGCCCGCGCCGTTCGATTGGGTCGTGAATGCTGTTTCTTCAAGCAAAGGAGGCGTCGAGGAGTATCGCCAGGTCTATCTCAACGGCACGCGCAACCTGATTGAATGGCTGACGCCCACGCCGCCGAAGAAATTTGTTTATACGAGCAGCACCAGTGTTTACGGACGGACCGACGGTTCGCTCGTGAAGGAAACGAGTCCGACGGAACCGGCGAGCGAGACGGGCAAGGTTTTGGTGGCGGCAGAAAAGCTTCTTCTTGGAGCCGTGGCTGACGGCAAGTTTTCCGCCGTCCTCTTGCGCGTGGCCGGCATTTACGGGCCGGGCCGCGGCCACCTGTTCCTGAAATACCTGAAGGGCGAAGCGAAAATGACCGGCAAAGGCGAGCGGCTGATCAACATGATTCACCGCGATGATCTGATCGGCATTATCATGGCCACGCTGAAGAACGGGCGTCCGGGCGAGATTTACAACGCAGTGGATGACGAGCCGGTGGCCCAAATCCATTTCTTCCGCTGGCTCTCCGAAACGCTTGGCAAATGGATGCCGCCCTTTGCTGCCGAGGCTGAGGCGGGCGATCACAAACGCGGTCTCACCAACAAAAGGGTTTCCAATCGGCGATTGAAGATGGAACTGGGTTATCAGTTCAAATACCCGACCTTCCGACAGGGTTACACGGCGGAGATGACGCGGCTGGAACGAGAGGGGAAATTGGACATCAACTTGGAGGCAAGATGAGGCTCGTTAGCGGGAAAACCCCGGATGCGCTGCAAATTATCGAGAAGAAGATGGCCACAAAAAGACACAAACGGCGCAATAAAATACAAGTTTTTGTGTGCTTTTTGTGCGTCTTTGTGGCTCATGATCTGTCTCCTATCTATCTTCCGTCCTGATCAGTAAATCGTTGGAAGAATTCGGCGCAACGCCGAATGCGACCTGCGAGAGGCGGTGCTACCCCAGCCGAAAGGAAATCCGCGCGATGAGATCGCGGCCGAAACCGTGTTGCAGGCGATCGAGGATTTCCTTGCGGCGATAGCGGACGATTTCACTGAGCCAAACGCTGCTGTCCACGGTGACGAACAATGTTCCTTTGTTCAATCCAGTTGGCTGGGCGTGGGCGGTGAGGTTCGGATCGATGAGGTTGTTCCAGACGCGAACGATTTCGGCCTCGGCGCGGCGGCGGTCCAGACCGAGCCGGTTCAAGACGGCGGGCATGACGTCGGCGACCGGTTTGCCGCGCGACGCCTGAGCCTTTTCCAGTGGCGCCGTATCGATACCCCGCCATTCGCTCAGCGCTCGTTGACGGGCGCTCGGCTTGGGAGGACCGAGTGGCGGAATGCGTCTGGGGGGAAAATGCATTCTGTTTTCAACTCGTTGTCGGTTCAAACGCGTCGCCTCAGACGATGAAGATTCGGTTAAGTAGCCGGCTCGGTTTTTTGCGGAACGCGCTCATCGAGCACGAGCACGCCATGCGGCGGCAGATCGTGATTGCCCTGCAAGGTGGAGCCGGTCAGAAAATCGTGCATCGGCTTGTAGAACTGGATGCGCACCGGCGAATTCTGGTGGTTCAGGAGGAAATAGATCCTGGTGTCGTCCTTCTGGCGCAGGCTGACTTCGACCGTGTCGGGCACTTTGAGCAGCGGGTAGAGATTACACAACTGTCGCAGCCAGACGATGAGATCGTAATAAAAATGCTGGTGGCTCATCGTGCCGATGTAAATCGCTTTGCCGAGGCCGAAGGTGTTCATGATGATCGCGGGGCGGCCGCCGTAGAAATCCTTGGCGTAGGTGGCGAGAATCTGGCATTCCTTCGGCTCGATGAGGTCGCACCAGAGCTTGGCGGGGTGAAGGTGGCTCGTCGGAAACGCGCCTTTGAACGTGAGGTGATTTTCCTCGCCGGGCGGCAACGGATCGAACTCGAGCACCTCCATGCCGAACAGGTCGGTCAGGTCGTGCGGGTAGCCGTTGTCGGGCGCGATGTGGTGTTCGTCCACCAGGCCGGTGTTGAACGTGCTGACGAGTGTGCCGCCGTTCTGCACGTAGAGCTTGAGCAGGTCCGCTTCACCGCCGGCCAGCAGTTTCAGCGACGGAGCAATGACCAGTTTGTACTTCGACAAATCCTCGGTGGGTCGCGCGAAATCGACGGGGATGTTCCGGTCGTGCAGCGCGTTGTAAAAGAGCTGAACGTGGTCGCGTTGATTGAAATACCGGTTCGGCTGCGGCCCGTGCTGCATCGCCCACTCGTTTTCATGGCTGAAGAGAATGCACGTTTCCGCCACGACCTTGGTGCCTTGGATCACCGGCGCCAGCAGTTTCATCTCATCGCCGATGTGGCTGATTTCCCGATAGACGCGGTTTTCACCGCGACCGTCGTGGGTCAGCACGCCGCCGTAAAATTTCTCCGAACCGATGCGCGCCTGTCTCCAGAGAAAATACAGCAGACCGGTGGCGCCGCGCGAAATGCATTGATAGGTGAACAGCCGGACAATGCCCGGACGGACCAGTGAATTGACTTCCTGCCAGTTGACATTGCCGGCCTTTTGCTCAACGACCCAGAAGCCGGCTTCGCCGTCGGGCGTTTTGATGTTCGATTTCTTCAAAGACCTGAGCATGTCGATGCCGCAGGCGTTTTCGGCGGACTTGCTTTTGATGGTGGCGTTGCTATCGATGCCGACGAAATCCAGCACTTCGGCCACATCGAAATGGTCGAAGCAGCGGGTCAGCGTGCGCAGGTTGTTCGTGACCGGAATGCCCGGCGTCAATTCGTGCAGCAGGTCGGCCTGCATTTTGACAAACGCCACGATCGTGTCGCTGGAAAACCGCATCCAATCGAGCACCAACGCGGGATTGTACACGGTCGGCGCCTGCATCGGCATCGGCACATCCTCGAATCGGGTGACGGTTTGCGTCCAAAACCGCGTGCCCATGAACTCGTTCAGGCGCTCGACGGTTTCGTATTTTGCCTTCAACCACGCGTGCCAGTCGCGCCGCGTCTCCTCGTTGAAGGAGGATTCGGTGTTATGCCCGCCGATTCCGTTTTCGATCTGCCAGGCGATGAGTTGCGGATGTTTGCCGAGGGCGTTGGCGAGTTCGGTGATGATTTTCTTGCAATACTCCCAATAAACGCTGCTGTTCATGCAATAGGCCTTGCGCGTGCCCTCGTGCTTGAGCAGGCCGCGCTCGTCGAGCGGGAGGATTTCCGGATGTTGTCTTGCCAGCCAGATGGGCGGGGCGGCGGTCGGGGTGCCGAGCATGACCTGGATGCCGGCGTTGGCCATAACATCCATTGCCCGCTTCATCCAGGCGAAATCGTATTTGCCTTCCTCCGGTTCGTACAGGCCCCAGGCAAACTCGCCCATGCGTACCACGTTGATGCCGGCGGCGACCATCAGTTCGGCATCGCGCTGCCAGCGGGACTCAGGTTCTTCTGGAGTGCCAGCGTAAGGATAGACCCAATGCTCCGGATAATAATCAGTGCCGAAATACATAGGCTTGATTGGCTGGATTTGCCCGTAGTCTAAATGGCCGGCTGAAAGGCGCAATTAGAAAATCGTCAACGACATACAGCCGGAGCAAAACTCGGGTCCAACGGCGCGTCTGCATCGAAACGCCGAGCTCCTGTTCGGCACACCACGCGCCCTGACGGGCCAAATGGAATTCGGGGCGCCCGTCACAGCGTCTCGCGTCGGGCCGGTAACCGGAATCTCATCTGTCGAGTGCTGTTCGCGGGGGACACCTCATTGAAAAATCTCCGCGAAGAATTCCCTCATTGCTTCCCACGAGCGATGGTCGGCCTTTTCGTTGTAGGCCGCGCCTTTGGAATTGTCCTTGCCCGCGTTCCAATCGGTGAAGCTGTGCACCGCGCCGCCGTATTTGACCAGTTGCCAGTCCACCCCGGCCTGCCGCATCTCCTCTTCGAACGCCGCAACGTCCTGCGCCGGCACGAACGGATCGTCCGCGCCGTGGAGCGCGAGCACTCTGCCCCTGATGTTTTTGCCGTCGGCGGGATTCGGCGAGTCAAGCGCGCCGTGAAAACTCACCACGCCCGCGATGTCCGCGCCGCTGCGCGCCAGTTCGATAACCGTCGTCCCGCCGAAGCAATAACCGATGGCGGCGATGCGTTTCGAATCGGTGAGTTCGTGCTTCCGGAGCACGTCCAGTCCCGCGTTCACGCGCGCACGGAGCAACTGGCGATTCGCCTTGTATTTGCCCGCCTCGGCGGACGCGTCTTTGGGATTGTCCGGTCGGATTCCCTTGCCATAGATATCGACGCAGAAAACGTTATAGCCGAGTTTTGCCAGCATCTCCGCCCGCTTCTTTTCGTATTCGCTCAAACCCTTCCACTGATGGACAACGAGCACGCCGGGGCGTTTGCCCGCAACCGCGGTATCGTAGGCCAGAAACCCTTCGAGCGTCGTGTCGTGGTGTTTATATTCGATGGTTTCTTTGTGCAATTCTGCGCGGGCGGCGGTCGCCCAGGCCAACAGGCAAACTGAAGACAGGAGTTTTTTCATAGCTGCTCGACTTAGTAACCAATGTTGATCCGGTAAACGAGCGTCCCGTCGCCCCTCCCCGGAGATGCAGTTGACCGGGGAGCACATGGCTCGCGTCCTCTCCCCTTTCGCAAAGAAGTCCTTTCCGATATAATTTCGGTGATGCAACCGCTTGGTCCACCCGACACGCATTTTCTTTCCGCCGCCGGCGGCTGGTATGAATTGGGAAACATCACGGAGGCGAAGGCGGAATTGGAAAGAATCTCACCGGCGCTGCGCGGGCATCCTGACGTGCTGGAGCTGCGCTGGCTCGTTCACGCGCAGGAGAAGAATTGGGAGCAGGGATTGGAAGTCGCTGAAAAACTCGTCGAGATCGCCCCGGAACGTTCTTCCGGCTGGCTGCACCGGGCTTACGCGCTTCGCCGCGTACAGCGGGGCGGGTTGCAAACGGCGTGGGACGCCCTGCTGCCCGCCTTTGAGAAATTTCCCAAGGAACCGACGATCCCGTACAACCTCGCCTGTTACGCCTGTCAGATAGGCCGACTTGACGAAGCGCGCGAATGGCTCCAGCGCGCCGTGAAAATCGCCGGGAAAGAAAAAATCAAATTCATGGCCTTGAACGACGAGGATCTTAAACCGCTCGGGGAGGAGATCAAACGACTTTAGCGCGAATTTCTCGTGGCGGAAAGGATCGACAGGCCGCCGACGTGAGGAGGCGGACATCATACAAGCGCGCATCATCCGCCTCCTCACGTCAGCGGCTACGAAGGCGGGCGAGAAACGCTCTTTTCACAGCAATACCAATTGTCTGCCCGCCACCTCTCCCAATCCGCTAACTCCGAGCCCAATCAGCCGCAGGGGCCGCGACACCAGATTTTCCTTCGCCAATAGATAGCAACCGAGCCGATAAATGTCCCGCGCTTCGGTGATGGGTTCCTCGACCGAGATCTGCCGCGTGAGCGTGGCGAAATCGCTGTAACGGACTTTCACCTGCACCGTCTTCGCGGCCAGATGGCGGCGTTTGAGCTTCCCGGAAATTTCCGCAGCCTGCTCGCGCAGACATTTGCGCAGCGCCGGCCGGTCATCGGTGTCGCGCAGAAAGGTCTCCTCGCTGCTGATGCTCTTGACCTCATCGCCCAGTTCGAGCTGGCGGTCGTCGTCGCCGAACGCAAACTGCTTCAACTTCGGCCCAAACGAGCCGGCCAACGCCCGCAGGTCGCCCGGATAATCCTGCAAATCGCCGACCGTCGTGATGCCGGCTTGATTGAGCGCCTGCTCGGTCACTTTGCCGACGCCGTGAATCGCTCGCACGGACATCGGGCGCAGGAACAATACCTTGTCGCGTTCGGGAACCAGCGTGAGGCCGTCGGGCTTGTTGAAATCGCTGGCGAGCTTGGCGAGGAGTTTGTTGGCGGCGATGCCGATGCTGGCGGTCAAGCCGCATTGGGAGAAAATCTTTCGCTTCAGTTCGCGCGCCAGCGGCACCGCGTGGTAGAGAACATCGTCGGTTTGTAGCGCAGGCATCCTGCCTGCCTCTGATTCTGCTGTGAAATTCGAGAGAGCTGGCCGTGCCGGGCCAAAGGACAGGCTGGAAGCCTGCCCCACCACTGCCGAAAGATCGAGATAGGCTTCATCAATCGAAACCCGCTCGATGAGCGCGCCGGTCTGCGCGACGAGGGCCATGATTTTCCGCGATTCCTCCCGGTAGTGGTCCATGCGCGGCCGGATGAAAATGCCTTTCGGACAGAGCCGCCCGGCCGTGACGCTGGGCATGGCGGATCGAACACCGAATTTGCGCGCTTCGTAGCTGGCCGCGCAAACGACGCCGCGCTGCGTGGGTGGGCTGCCGACGATGACCGCCTTGCCGCGCAACGACGGATTATCGCGTTGCTCGATCGACGCGTAGAAAGCGTCCATGTCGAGATGGAAAATGACGCGGAACATCGACAGAAAAGAGGTGTCAGATTCTCTGCGTAGCGCAAGTCAGGAAAGTCCGGCGCAATGGTGGCGGTCCACCGAGCGCACGCCGTATTCAGTGGGGTCAGACGCTCGCCCTCACCCCAGCCCTCTCCCCCAAGGAGAGGGAGAAGCGTGCGAGCGCTTCGGAACGACTCGACAGTTGGTTACTCTTCCCAGCGTGGGGAAAAGGAATCCCCTCTCCTGGGGGAGAGGAACAGGGTAAGGGTGGTCCAACAATCAGTTGACCTGGAGCCGATAGAACATTTTGTTCGCGCCGCCGCTCGAAGTCGTCACGCGGAACGTGGAGTTGGTGACGGTTTGGAACGAAG
>QHOP01000050.1 GCA_003219345.1 Verrucomicrobiota bacterium | reverse complement strand
GTCTTTCGTTTTGAGATCATGATCGCTCATAAGTCGCGGAGGATTGCGTAGCAGCGGGACGGTCGGGAGTGCAGGCGCTCGCGCAACTCGGGCAGAGTTGGCGCGTCGATGTGCTCGGGGAGGATGGCCAGAAGCGCATTGCGAATCAGGGCCAGATTGGCCAGCAGATGGGCGTTTCGAGAGCGCGAGCGATCTTCTCCCATCACCACATCGCGTCGCCAGTGATTGCGGACTTCAATGCCGCCCCAATGTCCACGGATCAAGTCCAGCCACTGCCCGGGGCAATACGCTTGCGGCAGCGCGCTGGAGAGGTAATACCGGGATTCGGTAGTGCTGACACCGGTCTTTTTGACTGTCCGCTGGCTGCGTAGGACGATCAAGGTTCTGGCGAAGGGAAAATCGGCTTGGAGCGGTTCGAGGTCGAAGGCATGGAGTTGGCGGGTTTCGACACGCCCGTGGCCGGACTGGGTGTGGGCAAAAAGGGGGTGCTTTTCAATGCATCCAATCCTTGCGCTCTTTTGAGCAGGTTGGGCTGGTTGCCCTTGATTTGGAGCAGGTAATCACCTCCTTTCTCGACGATCGTCCGTGCGTGCTGGCGCTGGCAGTGCAAGGGATCGGCGGTGATGATCTTGCCGTCCAGGGCGGGCAGCTTTTCCAGAAGATTGGCCGCGGCAGTTTGTTCGCAGCGCGGCGTGCCTTCCTTCTGATCGTAAACGGCCACCGCTTGCGGCGCGCCGTCCTCGTGTTGGGCCAGAGTCAGCAGTCCGATATGATCGCGAATCATTTTGCCGTCCAGCGCCAGCGCCTGAGGCAGCGTGCCCGCACGGCTTTGAAGCCAACCGGTGAGCCGGGCGGCGAAGGCTTCGGGATCCATGCGGCTGAGCACCTGATAGAACACTCCGTAGCCCGGGACCTTGTAGAAGGCGCGGGTGCCCTTCTTGAGCGGCAGCCCCAGGCGGCAGCGCTGCGGTTGGCTCAGTGTTGTGGCAAAGCGGGCGATCTCGGCAATCTCCCGTCGCCCGGCCAGCAACGCCATCGCAATGATCGTCAGGACCGGACCGATGCGATAGCGGGTGTTGGAATCGCGCGGGTCCGGACCTTGTCGAAACACCTCCAACAGCGACCCCAGTTGCTCGGCGTTGACCGGCAGTGTTCCCGACGGTGTAGCCACCAGTCCAGCCCGGCAATCTTCGGGCAGGGCACCCGAGCGCAGCACCTGGCGGGCGTCCGGCGCCAGCGAACGCAACCAGAGTCGCTTGGGCCGCTCGTTGGGAAGGTAAAAATCAGCACGGTGACGGCTGTAGCCGGCGCTGTATCCCACCGCTTCCCAGTTGCTGGCCTTGTAGCAAGTGCCCGCATACGCCTCTGGATCGGTGAAGCTTTCGGCCAGCAGTGGACGGTAGCCGAAGTGTTCCTGCCACTGCTCCGGCAGGACCCGAAGAGCTGCACCCATGGCTTGAGAAGCCAGATTGGGCGACTCACCCTTTGGTGCCAACACCAGAAAGCGCCGGTTCTGCACGATCAATTTAAGTCGCTCCAAGCGTTGGGAAGCACTCCAGGAAATCCACAAATCCCGGTCTTTGAGCGCGTAGCAGGCCGGTCCCCAGACCAACAGGGCCACGGCCTTTCCGTCCCGTTCGACCACTTGTCGGAGGTAATCGCCCACCGGGCGACCCGCGCCCAGATAATGGTGGTCGGCCAACAACCCTTCAAACCACCGAACCTCGTCGGCTGAAGGGAGGCGAACTATCATTGACGATGCACTGAACACCGACCGCCCCAAACCAGATTGCGTTTTCATCCCAGCCTAGCACAGCAAAAATCACGTTCCGTGTCTAGCAGAATTTTTTAGCCTTGAACTTCAACCACTTCCTTTCACGAATGAAAAGACCCTGCCCCAAGCACACAGTTGTTAACTCAGCCGTTGACACTTCTTCGACCTTTGTTAGGCTCGCGGTTCGTTTCGATGGAATTCACCGAAGAAATCTGACTGAAACGCAACTCTTTTGATTTATGGGCAAGACCAGGAAGTACGTTTATCTGTTTGGAAACAAGAAGGCTGACGGCAACGGCGCCATGAAGGCGCTCCTCGGCGGCAAAGGCGCGAACCTGGCCGAAATGACCCGCATCGGCCTGCCCGTTCCACCGGGTTTCACCATCACCACCGAAGTCTGCACTTATTACTACGCAAACAAGCGGACTTATCCCGGACAACTCCAGCCGCAAATCGAGGCTGGCATCGCCAACATGGAAAAAATCATGGGCACGAAATTCGGCGACACCAAAGGCACGCCGCTCCTCGTGGCGGTGCGTTCCGGCGCGCGCGATTCGATGCCGGGCATGATGGACACCATCTTGAATCTCGGCCTGAACGACGAAACCGTGCTCGCGCTCGTCAAAGCCACGAGCAACGAGCGCTTCGCGTGGGATTGCTATCGCCGCTTCATTCAGATGTATGGCGACGTGGTGTTGGGCGTGCAGAAGCGCGCGGGCGAGGACCACGAGCCTTTCGAGACCGTCATCGGCGGACTCAAGGAGGAGCGTTACGGCAACCACGACCTCGAGGACACGAGGCTGATGACCGACGATCTCAAGGAGCTGGTCAAGCGATTCAAAGCACTCGTCGAAGAGCGTACCGGCAGAGCATTTCCGGGCAATCCGTGGGATCAGCTCAAGGGCGCCATCGGGGCTGTTTTCGGCTCCTGGATGAACGACCGGGCCATCGTCTATCGCCGCAAATACAATATCCCCTCCGAGTGGGGCACCGCCGTCAACGTCCAGGCGATGGTCTTTGGCAACACCGGCGAGCAGTCCGGCTCTGGTGTCGCATTCACGCGCGATCCGGCGACGGGCGAAAAGGTTTTCTACGGCGAATTCCTGATGAATGCCCAGGGCGAAGACGTCGTGGCCGGCGTTCGCACGCCCGAGCCGGTGCAGAAACTCGCCGGGAAACAGCCCGCTTCCCACAAGGAACTCGAAAACATCCGGCAGACTTTGGAGAAACACTTCAAGGACATGCAGGACTTCGAGTTCACCATTCAGGACGGCAAGGTTTTCATGCTCCAGACCCGCAACGGCAAACGGACGGGCGTCGCGGCCGTTCGCATAGCCTGCGAGATGGTGAAGGAAAAACTCATTGATTGGCGAACGGCGATCAATCGCGTCCCGGCCGATCAGCTCGACCAGGTCCTCGCGCCGGTGTTCGACCGCGCGGCCCTCAAGTCGGCGAAAGCCATCGCCACCGGTTTGCCCGCCGGGCCGGGAGCCGCGTCAGGCAAAGTTTATTTCAATGCGGACCGCGCGGTCGAAGCCGCGCACCAGGGCGAGAAGGTTCTGCTCGCCCGGATCGAGACTTCGCCGGAGGACCTGCGCGGCATGATCGCGGCCGAAGGCATCCTCACCGCGCGCGGCGGCGTCAGTTCGCACGCTGCGCTGGTGGCCCGTCAGATGGGCAAAGTCTGCGTCTGCGGCGCCAGCGCATTGCAGATCGATTATCACTCCAGGACACTGACCGTGAGCGGCCAGACGTTCAACGAAGGCGACGATCTTTCGATCGATGGCACGAGCGGCACAGTTTACGCCGGCCAGGTGAAGACGGCGCCATCGGAAGTCATTCAGGTGCTGCTCCAGAAGACCCTCAGTCCAAAGGAGAGCCGGACCTACCGGAACTTCGCGCAGCTCATGAAGTGGTGTTCGCAGGTGACACGCATGCAGGTCCGCACGAATGCGGATACCCCGGCGCAGGCCGCCAATGCCGTCGCGTTCGGCGCCACCGGCATCGGCCTTTGCCGAACGGAACACATGTTCTTCGAAGGCGACCGGATTGACGCCGTGCGGGAGATGATCCTGGCCGAGAAAATCGAGGACCGCCAGAAAGCCCTGGCGAAACTGCTGCCGTATCAGCGCGTGGACTTCATCGGCATCTTCGAGGCGTTGGACGGTCTGCCGGCGACGATTCGTCTGCTTGACCCGCCGTTGCACGAGTTCCTGCCGCACGATCACGCGGCGCAGAACGCGCTGGCGAACAAACTGGGCGTCTCGGTCGATAAAATCGCCAAGCGGGTGCATGAGTTGCACGAGTTCAATCCCATGCTCGGCCATCGCGGTTGCCGTCTAGGGGTTGTTTTTCCTGAAATTTCCGAGATGCAGGCCCGCGCCATCTTTGAAGCCGCCGCCGACGTGCTGAAAAAGGGGACCAAGGTAAAGCCCGAGATCATGATTCCACTGGTTGGCTTTCCGAAGGAGCTCGAACTCCAGATCGAGATCATTAACCGCGTTGCCGCCGAAGTGGCCCGGGAAAGGAAGATCAAACTCGGGTACCTGGTCGGCACGATGATCGAAGTCCCGCGTGCTGCGCTGATCGCCGACGAAATCGCGACGGACGCTGAGTTCTTCAGTTTTGGCACCAACGACCTCACGCAGACGACGCTGGGCATGAGCCGCGACGATTCCGGCTCGTTCCTGCCGAAATATCAGGAGCTGGAAATTGTGAAGAAGAACCCATTTGCCAGCGTTGATCAGGGGGGCGTCGGACGGCTGATGCAGCTGGCGGTTGAGCTGGGCCGCAAGACCCGTCCGGACATCAAGCTCGGCATCTGCGGCGAGCACGGCGGGGACCCCGACAGCGTGAAGTTCTGCGACCGCATTGGACTGAGCTACGTAAGTTGCTCGCCGTACCGCGTGCCGGTGGCGCGCCTGGCCGCTGCGCAGGCGGCGCTGGAGGAACTGAAAAAGAAGGAATCAACCTTCCTGCCAGCGGCGCCGCGGACCGCAGTCCACGCCGCTCCAATATAAATCGGCGTCGTGTTTGCGGTAGGTTCATGGAGAGGGAACACCTCCAAAACCCGGACGTGAGTTGGGGCCATGAACCCACCCCCAACCCCTCGGGAGGAGGGGAGTCAACGTCGGGCACGCTTGCCGAGTTCCCCTCCTGGGAGGGGTCAAGGGTGGGTCGGTTCATGGAGAGCGAACACCTCCAAAGATTAGACGTGAGTTGGGGCCATGAACCCACCCCCAACCCCTCCGGAGGAGGGGAGTCAATGTCGGAGCGCGCTTGCCGAGTTCCCCTCCTGGGAGGGGCCAGGGGTGGGTCGGTTCATGGGTAGCCTCCCTGCGCTTTTGCGCACGCATCGGGACCATGAACCACCCCCTCACCCGACCTCCAGCCACGCTCTCCCTCATTGGTGGAGAGGAAGGGGTGAGGGCCTTCACGGTCTGTTATCCGCGCATTGGGACTATGATCATGTCTTTTGGTCGTCTCATCGTGGTGTCACTTCTCCTTCCCAGGCAGATAGGCACCGCAGGATTCGCGGACAACGAGGCGCGGTGTGAGCCGCAGACTGCGGGCAGGCAGCGTCGGCTCCGCGATGCGCTCCAGCATGGCGCGATAGGCGGTTACGGCGATGTCGCGGCAAGGTTGATGGACGGTCGTCAGCGGGACGCTCAGGAGAGTGGCGTATTTGGCGTCATCGAAGCCCACGACTCTGAGATGTCGCGGGACGCGGACATTTTTCTTCTCCAAGGTGCGCATCAAATGAGCGGCCGTCAGATCGTTGCCGCAGATGACCGCATCCCAGCGCCGACTTGCAATGAGAGAACTCACGAATCTGATATCCTCCGGGTCACCGAGGTGTATCCAGTCAGGCCGCAGTTCCAGTTGATGGCGCACCAAAGCTTCGCGCACGCCGGCGATCCGCGCATCCACCGTCGGCGGGGAGTGCGGCATGGCCAGAAACGCGAGGCGCCGGCAGCCGAGTTTGAACAGGTGCTCGGCCAGAAGACAGCCGGCCGCGAGATTGTCGATGCCGACAAGGTCGAGGTTGCTGCGATGGGGGAACGGCACCATGTCACGATCAAGCAGCACGACAGGAATGCCCGCTTTACCAAAGCGTTCCGCGATGCGGTGGTTGGCCTCCTCCTTCCCGTCGGTGAGATCAAAGGGAGCGAAGAAGACACCCGCAACGCGCCGCTCGATAAACTGTTCGCACAGTTTCACGGCGTGCTCCTGGCTCATGTCCTGGTCCTGCTGCAGGTGCGCGAAATCACCCCATAGCAAGGTGTATTCGGTCGCGCGCGCGAGACTGGCGAGTTCTCCGCAGATAAGACCGAAAATCTCAACCGCACCCAGCCCGGGAATGAGCAGGCCGAGTTGACGCGCGGCAGGCGAGTTCGGCGTTTGCCGTCGCACGAAGGTTCCAGAACCGGCCCGTCGCTCGATGAGACCCTCGGTCTGAAGGTCACGCAACGCGCGCCCGACCGTTGGTCGTGACACGCCGAACCTCTTGACAAGTTGTGCCTCGCTCGGAATGCGACCGGAAGGTCCATATTTTCCGGTCGCAATCTCGCTCAACAGTTGCCGCGAGACTTCGCGATGCTTGCTCTCCATCTTCACAATCCAGTTGATCTGTCAGTGACAAGTTGCAGGGTGGTATTATCAGCTTTTTACAAATCTGTCACCATTGCAATTGGCGCACGTGGAGCCGATGCGGTAGGTATCGAACAGACATGAAAAACGAATCGATGAGGACAACAGAAGCGACGTTGCCTGCCACCCTCTGGAGGGCTGACGGAGCAAAAATCGGTTTGGGAAGCGCACTCGCAGCACACCAGCGCCCATCCGCGGGCGCGCCAACGAATAGAACCGATACTGAAGATAAAGCAGCCAGCCGGTTCGCGGCCTGGATTCACGCTCCGTTCATTCCGTGATGAAACGCCTGGAAAGGATGACGATGAAGAACCAGATCAATGGTCACAAACAGTACCTGCTGGCGAGTGATTTCGACCAGACGTTGAGTTTCAACGATTCCGGCATCGTGCTCAGTGAATTGCTGGGGCGGCCGGGCTTCCAGGAAAAGGTGGCAGGGATGGCGCGCACGCGGCTTGTGCAGCAAGGTGGAGAACTCGCTTACCTGATCTTGCACGATCCTGAATACCGCTGCGTGCGGAAAGAGCATCTCATCGAAACGGGCAAACGCATTCGATTGAAAGCGAACATCGAACTGCTCACGCAGGTATTGAAAGAAGGAATCGAGGGGCATCGCTTTTCCTTCTATGTGATCTCCGCCGCGCCGGAAGAGGTAATCCAGTCGGCACTGGCGGGAATTGTTCCGCCAGACCACATCTTCGCGACGCGATTCAATTACGACCTGAAGACTGGAGAAATCCAATCCATCACTCGCGTTGGGGCAGGCTATGGCAAGGTGGTTATGCTGGATGAGTTGCAATCCCAGCTCCAAATCAGCCCCGACCACATTGTTTACGTGGGTGACGGCAGTTCTGATGTGCACGTGATGCTGCACGTCAACCGGCGGGACGGTTTCACCATCGCCGTTTCTGAGAACCCCTATATCGTGCCCATCGCCAGGCGGACGGTGCTGAGCGACAATGCGCTTTGCGTTCTGGTGCCGGTTTTGGAGGACATTCTCAAATGGAACGCGCAACAGATTCGTGAGCTGTTCGAGTCGCGCGGTATCGCTTTGCAGGACTGGGACAAAGTGCGGACTGACCGGCTGACATTTCACGAAGAGCCTTCGCGACCCGTCCTGCCCGAGAGCGTGTCAGGCAACTGAGGAGAGTATGTCAACCATGAAAGCATACGAGTATCGAAAGTTTGGATTGGAAAATCTGGCATTGGTCGAACGCGATACGCCGCACCCCGCCGCGCACGAAGTCGTCGTGAAGTTCCATGCGGCGTCATTAAACTACCGTGATTTGTTGTTTGCCAGAGGGCTCTACAATCCGAAGGCCTGCTTCCCGGCGGTGCCGGTCTCCGACGGCGCGGGCGAGATCGTCTCAGTGGGCGAAGGCGTGACCCGCTGGAAGACCGGCGACCGTGTTTGTCCGATTTTCATGCAGGGTTGGCTCGACGGCGAACGTTCCGCGGAAAAGGCTCGCACCGCGCTGGGCGGCGGCGATCTTGATGGGGTCCTGCGCGAATGCGGCGCGTTCCACGAGAACGGTCTGGTCCAAATCCCCGGCCATCTTTCGTTCGAGGAAGCCGCCACGCTGCCCTGCGCTGGTGTGACGGCCTGGAACGCGTTGGTCCATCTTGGGCGTCTGAAAGCCGGCGACACGGTTTTGACACTCGGCACAGGCGGTGTTTCGATTTTCGCGCTCCAGTTCGCCAAAATGCACGGCGCGCGGGTGATCGCGACGTCGAGCAGCGATGAAAAGCTCGCGCGAGTCCGCGAACTCGGCGCGGATGAAACCATCAACTACAAGAAAACACCCGACTGGGACAAAGAGGTTCTGCGCCTGACGGATGGAATCGGCGTGGACCATGTGGTCGAGGTGGGGGGCGCTGGCACTTTGCCGAAATCCGTGAACGCGGCGCGCATCAATGGCCGTGTTTCCGTCATCGGGGTTCTGGCGAGCGGGAGCGGTTTCGATCCAATTCGGGTCGTCATGAAAAGCCTCCGGCTGCAAGGCATCTTCGTCGGCTCGCGCCGGATGTTCGAAGACATGAACCGCGCCATCGCCGTGAACCACTTGAAGCCGGTAATCGACAAAATCTTTGCCTTCGCACGAGCGCGCGAAGCGTTGGGGTATTTGGAGAGCGGTTCGCACCTCGGCAAAATCGTTGTCAAATTCCAAGGCACAGCGGATTGACTGAGCGCGTCTAGGCGTGGAAATCAGCGCATCCAACGTCGCGGGAGACAGCGTCTGGGATCGGCTCGCGGCCGCCGCGCCAGAATTTGGGTTGCCGTGAAACGCATCCTCCGTAGGTGCAGCTAGGGTGGTTGCTAACCACCGATTAAACCGTCAGTGCTGCTGGAGTCGATGCCCAATGAACGCAATGATGTGTGATTGGGATTTGCTCGGCTTATGCGAGGTCGGGCCTGTGTACACTGAAATAAACCCGTTCTGGTGATTGGAAATTCTGAAACACCTGCAAATTCCGTTTGAAAATCTAAACTAACAACGTAGCAACAATAAAACAAAGCAGAACATTATGCCGAAAATCAAAACCGTCCGCGGAATCGAAAACCGTAAGGTCGTGTCGCAAAAAGAATGGCTTGTCGCCCGCAAGAAACTTCTGGTTAAAGAAAAGAAGTTCTCGAAACTGCGCGACGAATTGAACCTGCAACGTCGCAAGCTGCCCTGGGTCAAAATCGAAAAGGAATACGTTTTCGAGGGGCCGACGGGCAAGGTGACGCTCGCTGATTTGTTCTGCGGTAAGAGCCAGCTCCTCATCTATCACTTCATGTTCGGGCCGGGCTGGAAGGAAGGTTGCTCTCATTGCTCGTTTTGGGCGGACCATTTCGACAGCGTCAACATTCACATTGGACAGCGCGACACGGCGTTCGCCGTCGTTTCCCGTGCGCCGCTGACGGAAATTGAACCGTTCAAGGAGCGCATGGGCTGGCGGTTCAAATGGGTTTCCTCGTTCAACACGGATTTCAATTTTGATTTCAACGTGTCGTTCACGCCGGAGCAGATCAAGAGCGGGGTGCTTCCCTACAATTACGGCAAGTACGACGCCACGCCGTACCTCCTCCGAGAAATGAAAATTGACGAAAAGCAAGGTGTCAGCGCGTTTTACCGCGACAAGAACGGCGACATTTACCACACCTACTCGACTTATGAGCGCGGGATTGACCTGATGAACACCACCTACAATTTTCTCGACCTGACCGCCAAGGGCCGCGACGAAAATCCTGACGCCACGCAGGATTGGGTGCGTTACCACAACCAATACAAAGGCGCGTCAAACGACGGCTGCGCTTGAGGCGCACCGACAAAGATTTCTTCCGCGCCGAGTTTGCGAAGTTCGGTGGCCAGTTTGCTGCCTTCTTCGTCGCGCCGACCCGCAACGACGCTGGCCGAGGTGCGAATCGCCACGGTGCGCAACCAGGTCCTGCTCTCCATGTATACCGACTTTGAAAACTTCAGGGTCTTCAAACCGGCTCCACAGCCTGAGCAATCTGTTAACGCAGTATTTGATCAGGTCATCGCCTGGGGCGGCGCGTTGGAAACGTT
>QHOP01000540.1 GCA_003219345.1 Verrucomicrobiota bacterium | reverse complement strand
GCGGAAATTTCCACGTCCTGCACGTCCACTCGTCGTTGTCCGCCACCATGCCGCTGCGCGCGTTTGCGACGCGCGTTGTCGATGAGGATGCGCCGCATGGCCTCCGCCGCGGCGGCGAAGAAATGGGCGCGACCAGCCCATTTTTTATCTTCATTCCCAACGAGACGGAGATAAGCCTCGTGCACGAGCGCGGTGGGTTGCAAGGTTTGTCCCGCCGCTTCGTTCGCCATCTTGTGCGCCGCCAGTCTGCGCAGCTCCTGATAGACGAGCGGCAACAGTTCGTTGGTGGCCGCAGGATTGCCCTTTTCGATAGCGAGCAGGATGCGGGTGACGTCGCTCACTTTATTTCTCCGCTCGTTTTCACGCCACTCTCGATCAGCGTTCTGGCCTCACGCATGAACATTTGAGCAGCGATCTGATCGTTCCATTGCGGGCTGCCGGGTCTCCCCAGTCTCGCGTCGGCGATCTTGAGACCTCGCGCCAGCGTTGCTCCGGCTTGGGCAACCTGGTTGAGCTGGTGTTGTGACATCGCCAGCACCATGCAGGCCGCAACCGCGCGGTTGGGATCGCCCTCGTGTTCCACAACTTTTTGCAGCCATTCCACGGCACCGGCGAAATGTCCATGGCGATATTCATACAGGCCTTTGACGAATTGAAAATAGTCCCAAAACTGATGGTGAGGCCCAGCCGCGACGGCGGTGTCAACCATTTTGCCTATGGTCTCCAGATCGGTTGCGGGTGGAGGAAGAATCAAACAGTCCCGGGCCATGCGTTCGGCGATGGCCGGGTCGGAAGTTCGCGCGAACTGGGCGAGGATCCGGGCACAGAGACTGCGATAAGCTTCCCGGTCGCCGCTCTGCGCCAGCAGCGGGGCCAGACTGTGGTAGGCGTCATGATCCGCGGGAACCAAGTCAACCACCCGCCTGAAGTTCGCAATGGCGGCGGGCCACTCTCCGCGGCGCCCATGAATGATGCCCAGCACATTGAAAATGCTGACGCTTGCAGGATCAGAAACCTGAAGGGCGATCTTCTCCGCTTCCTCATATTGATCGCGGCTTTATCAAGAATCCGGCCTGAGTGAGTTTCTGTCCGATCTCAGCACGCATTTCCGCCTGCTGCCGCAGACGAGCCTGTTCCTGCTCGGCCGCGACGGCGCGTTGGCGGGCGTGCCGTTCCTGGATGAACAAATACAACGACAGGCCAAAGCCGATGACCAGCGCCACGGCGACGGCGCCCATCGCGGCAAAAATGGTTTTGTTCCTCCGCACCAGTTTTTGAAATCGGTAGAGGCTGCTCGGCGGACTCGCGAGGACCGGTTCATTGTGCAGGTGGCGCTGAATGTCCATCCCCAGGCCGTTGGCGGTCTCGTAACGGCGCGTGCGGTCTTTCTCCAGGGCTTTCATCACGATCCAGTCGAGATCACCACGAAGGAGGCTGATGAGTTTCGGCGCGTCAGTCCGACGGTGGCTGGCGGCGCTCGTCAGATCGGCGTTCAGCATCGTGCTCAGACGTGTCGAGGGGCGTTCGGGTTCTTTGTCGCGGATGGTTTGGCGCATGGTGTCCAGCCCGGAAGCCAATAGTTCCCTGGCATCGAAAGGCGTCTGGCCGGTGAGCAGTTCGTAGAGCAGGACGCCAAGCGCATAAATGTCACATCGCGTATCGATGTCCAACCCGCTCATCTCGGCCTGCTCCGGACTCATGTAGGCGGGCGTGCCGATGAATTGCTCGAAAGCGGTAAAGAGAGTTTGGTCCGTCAGTCGTCCCTGGGTCGCTTTGGCGATGCCGAAGTCAATGACCTTGGGCACCGGCACGCCATCGTGCAGCGTGACGAGGATGTTGGAGGGTTTGATATCCCGGTGGATAATGCCCTTTTGGTGGGCGTGCTGGATGGCGTGGCAAACCTGAACGAACAACTTGAGGCGTTCGTCCGTGGAAAGTTTGTTCTGGTCGCAATACTCGGTAATTTTGATGCCGCGCACGCGTCGTCGAACAGGTTCTTCCTGCTCGGCCATATAGACCACACCGCAGCCGCCTTCGCCGATTTGCTGAAGGAGTTTGTAGCGGCCAATCCGGTCGCCCGCTTTCTCGGTTACCGCAATCATGCTGGTGGTGATCACGAAGATTTTGGCGGGCTGTTCAGCCGGGGGCCGGTTCAGGAATTCTCCAGATCGCTCGTGGGCTTGGAGCAGGCTCTCAACGCGTTGGCGAAGCTCGACGTCGCCCGAGCATTCACGGTCGAGAAAGGCGGCGCGTTCGGCGGCGGGCTTTTCAACAGCCAGCGTGAACAAGGCTTCTTCGCGTGAGGAATTCATGGCGTTGGCGAATCCTGTTTATTCTTTGCCTCTGCCGTCTTGATCTCCTCCCACGAGGGAGCGCGCCAGACCTGCAGGCGAAGTTCATTGTTCGAACCGAGGTTCAAACCGATGATTTTGTTGCCGTCGGGCGAAAACACGAGGAAGAGGATCATCGAACCATCAGCGGCGAGAGTGATGAGTTCCTGGTGCGTGTGAATGTCCCATAATTTCACCGATTCTGCGCCGCCGCTGCCGGTGGCCAGT
>QHOP01000539.1 GCA_003219345.1 Verrucomicrobiota bacterium | reverse complement strand
TCGACATCGATTTCCAGGAACTTACGGTCTCCCACCGCAGGAAGCGGCTCGGCTGGTTTGCCGGCCAGGTCAGCCATCACGCCCATGACAAATGGCAATTCGACCTTCTTTTCGGCGCCGTACAACTCAACGTCGTATTCTATTTGTACGCGTGGTGCCCGGTTTCGGGCGATGAACTTTTGACTACTGGATTTGGCCATAACTCGACTCCTGGTCCTGGGTTTGTCAGCTTGGTGCGATGTTAGACGAATTGCTCTTGCTTGTCAAGCGTTTTTACGTTCTCCTCAGAGGTCTTTTCTACGGCCGAAGACCCCGCGACAACAAACCGTCGGCCAGCGTAATTTTTCATGAACGAGCGGAGTGGCCCGGCAGGTAGATGGCCACTCGGACTTCCGTGCGACTGTGATTCAAACCCGACTCACCAGCTACGACCTGGTCGCTTACCCCGGCTACACCCATCCCCAAACACATCCGGATCGGCTGGCGGTGATCGGTGTCCTCTCCGGTCTCGAGCCTGCGCCGGTAAACCGTTGCCGCGTACTGGAACTGGGTTGCGGCAACGGGAGCAATCTCGTGCCGATGGCGTGGGGGTTGCCGGAAAGCGACTTCGTCGGAATCGATCTGGCCGCCCACCCCATCGCCTACGGACAACGAATGATCAGCGATCTCGGCATAACGAACGTCCGGCTCATTCACGGCAACATCACGGAGGCCAGGCAAGACCGGGGCAAATTCGATTACCTGATCGCGCACGGGCTTTTTTCGTGGGTCCCCGCCGAGGTCCGTGAACAGCTCCTCGCTATCTGCCGCAGCTCCTTGGCGCCGCAAGGCATCGCCTTCGTCAGCTACAACGCGCTTCCGGGCGGCCATTTGCGGAACATGCTCCGTGAAATGATGCTCTTTCACGTGCGCGGTGTTGCAGCTGCTGAAGAACGGGTGAGGCAAGCCCAGGCGCTGGTGCGGTTCCTGGCCGAGGCACAGGACACGCGCGACGAGTACCGCCTGTGGCTGAAGGCGGAATTAGAAGGCATTCTCGATCACGACGAAGGGCACCTGTATCACGATGAACTGGCTGAGCTCAATGAACCGTTCTATTTCACGCGGTTCATGGAGCGGGCAACCGCGCACGGATTGCAATACGTCGGCGAAGCCGATTACTTCGAGATGTTCGACCACAGCTTTAGCGAATCGGTGCGCCAGACGTTGGGCCAGTTGTCCCTGAACCGCATCGTGCGTGAACAGTACCTGGACTTTCTCAAATGCCGGCGTTTTCGGCAGACCCTGCTTTGCCATCAGGAGGTCTGCTTGCGAACGGAGCCGCGGGCCGAGAAGGTGAGTGGTTTCCTGGTCTCTTCGCCGGCCAGATGCATAACCAGCGCAACCGATCTGCGTCCCGGCACCGTGAGCGCCTATCAGACACCGAAAGGGGCCAGGTGTGAAACTGATTTCGCCTTGGGCAAGGCGGCCCTGGCCGTCCTGGAAAGGGCCTGGCCCATGCCCCTGCCCTTTGAAGAAGTGCTGCAACAGGCGATGATCAGTTCGAGCCAGGAACGGGTGTCTGACCCAAACGACGGCCAAGCGCGCGAACGCTTGTCGGAGTTTCTCCTGAAGCTTTACAGCGCCGGAGTCGTGCAATTCCGCGCCGGCCTGCCCCCCATCGCTCGCGGCGCCAGCGAACGTCCTGTGGCCAGTCCGGTGGCCAGGTGGCAAGCGCAACACGGAGACATCGTCACCTCGATGTTCCACATCGCGGTAAAAGTGGAGGACGAGATAGGTCGGCACCTGCTGTCGTGGCTGGACGGGACATTGGACCGGAAAGCGCTTCTGGAAAGAGTTTGGTTTCTGCTCGAATCCAAGAAGGCTCTGGTCGTTCCAAACGGGGACGAGACCGCCGCGCGACGGGAGATCGAACTGAGCCTGGAGAACAACCTGGAGAAACTGGCCCGGCTGGGATTGTTGGTTGGATGATTTACTGTCGAATTCAGCGTGGCAAAGCCACTTCGAGGAAACCGCGCTCGATCATCCTTCCTACGAGGTCGGCGAATGCGTCCAGGGTGAAACCCTGTGGCAACTCATCCGCCGACCGGGCCGCCTCAAACACCTCCTGCACCGACTTTGTTCCTTCCAGACGTGCCAGCAGCGGCACGACCCAGCCGTCCGGCCGCAGCGCGGCCTGAAACCCACCCTCAATCGAGAACACAAACTCAACCGGGACTAATTGGCCGTCCCGCACCGCGTGACGCACGGTCAATTCAAGCGGGTGTGCCAGGCGCGGCCGGGACTTCGCCAACCATTCGCAAAAGCCGGGTTGGCGACAGTGGTGCCGCCAGGCAAACAGACATTCGAAATCAGCCGCCCGTCCTGCGGGCGCGAGACGAATGCGGAGCGGCTCCTGAATCACAGGCTCGGAGTATCGGCGGATGACCAGCGCTCCGTAAACAAACTGGCGCGTGGCATGCGACCGAAGCCGCGCGAACAACTGTCGCGCCTCCTCTTCCCCGATTTGCTGGCCTCGCTTGCGTATTGATTCGATGACCTCCTCCACCGACAAGATTTTCTCCAAGCCAAAAACAATGTCGAAATCATCTCTCACTTCTCCCAGCCAGTCGCGTGCTCGCCGCTCAAATGTCTTCACCTCCGTGTCACACGCCACGCAGAGGATCACACACGTGCCGCCGGTACGCAGGTGGGCAGGAAGCCCTTCGACAATCCGCCGGGTCACCTCCTCGCCAGTGTCCCCGCCGTCACGGTAAACCATGTTCTGCCCCGTCGCCGGAACGAACGGCGGATGCGCACAGATCACGTCAAACTGTCGCCCCTGCACCGGGCCGTACAGGTCGCCGCAGAAACTGCGGATGAAGGCCCCGTTCAATCGGGCATTGAATTCGGCGAAAAACGCAGATCGCTCCGTGACATCGGCGGTG
>QHOP01000538.1 GCA_003219345.1 Verrucomicrobiota bacterium | reverse complement strand
CGCCCAAGACCCGGTTGCCGCACTTCAAACCCTTGGCGGTGCCCGGCTGATCCTCGCAACCGCTGCAAACAGCAAAGCCATGTCTCCATTGCTTGCCGGACTGGCTCCACGTGGCCAGCTTATTGTCGCTGGAGTAGGAGGAGATGAACCGATCAGCGTCAATCCGGTCCCGCTCCTTTTCGGTACGCGTTCGATTGCAGGAACAATGACCGGGTCTTCGATAGATGCGGAGGACACGCTTTCCTTCAGTGCGCTGCAAGGAGTCCGCCCGATCATCGAAACCGTTCCGCTTGCAATGCGGCCGAAGCATACGGACGGATGATGCGAAATGAAGCCCGCTTCAGAAGCGTGCTCGTTACCGGGCAATAGAAAGGAACTGAACAATGAAAAACGGAACGCGAAAGAAAACGAACAGCCCCGCCGCTTCTCCGGAGTCCCGCGATTTGCGCGCCGAAATCGCCAAGCGCGCCTATGAAATCTGGCTGAACGAGGGCGCTGGCCATGGATGTGATCTTGACCATTGGCTCCGAGCTGAGCGCGAACTCGCAGGGCGTCCAGGTGGCGGGTCAAGCAAGGTCTCGGATTAAAGGCCACTGCAACCCTAAAGCAAATTGGGTGCGGAAGTTTCATTATGCCGAAAAGGCATGGCAGTGCAAGGAACATGGTATTGGGCGAATTAGAGGAAATGAGAGAATTTGGTTTCAGATGGTCGCTGGGACCACGCAAACAATTAACGAATCAAAGCAAATGATTATGAAAGCGATGCGAATTCATCAATACGGCGGACCAGAGGTTCTGGCGCAAGTGGAAATGCAGCGTCCCGCACCGGGTGTAAACGAAGTTCTCATCAAGGTTCACGCCGCCTCGGTCAATCCGTTCGACTGGAAAGCGCGGGCCGGCTACGTGAAGGAATTTTTTCCCCTCACCTTTCCGGCAACGCTTGGTTCGGACGTTTCAGGAACGGTCGAAGAGGTCGGTCCCGGCGTGGCGCGGTTCAAACGAGGCGATGAGGTGTACGCGAGTCTGGGACTCGAAGGAGGCGGATACGCCGAATATGCCGTCGCCAAGGAAGCGATCGTTGCCGAAAAACCTGGCACATTGGATCACGTGCAGGCAGCAGCCGTTCCCACCGGGGGTATCACAGCATGGCAGGCGCTGTTTGAAGTGGCGCAGTTACGCGCCGGTCAGAAGGTGTTGATCCACGCTGCGGCAGGAGGTGTTGGCAATTTTGCCGTGCAGTTCGCGAAAGCAAAAGGCGCCTATGTCATTGGAACCGCTTCGTCCAGGAACCAGGCGTTTCTGGTCGAATTGGGAGTGGATAAAGCAGTCGATTACCAGAAGACACGTTTTGAGGACGTGGTGCATGAAGCGGACGTGGTCCTGGATACAATTGGCGGCGACACTCAGGAGCGCTCGTTCAAAGCGCTAAAGAAAGGCGGCATCTTGGTGTCGATTGTACAGCCGCCTTCGCAAGAACTGGCTACGAAATACGGAGTTCGGGCGCTGTTCTATGGCGGGCATCCTAGTTCATCCAACCTGGCTGAAATCGCAAAGTTGATCGACGCCGGAAAGGTAAAGACAGTGGTTGAAACGGTCCTTCCCCTGGAGGAAGCCCCACGCGCTCACGAATTGAGCCAGAGCGGTCATGTGCGCGGCAAAATCGTTTTGAAAGTCGCGTAATTTGGAGTTTTTCACCCGAAACATACCAACACGAAGGAAACGCTATATGAAAATCGCAACAATTATCGCTCGC
This sequence comes from Verrucomicrobiota bacterium, assembly GCA_003219345.1. Taxonomy (GTDB): domain Bacteria; phylum Verrucomicrobiota; class Verrucomicrobiia; order Limisphaerales; family AV2; genus AV2. Next base: position 1,618 of record QHOP01000538.1, on the reverse strand, counting down.
AGTCTGCTGGGGCTGATCTTCGTCGTGTTCGGCTCGAACATGTTTCTGCACTTCATTCCGATGCCGCCTCCACCGGAAGGCCCGGCGCGTGAATTCATGACGGCCCTATTCTTGAGCCATTACTTATATGTCGTGGGCGCATTACAAGTCGCGGGCGGCGCGCTCTTGCTCATCGGACGCAAAGAGCCGTTAGGTTTGACTCTGCTTGGTCCGGTAATCGTGAACATCCTTTGCTTCCACCTCCTGATGGCACCGGCGGGATTGCCGATGGCGATTGTGGTTTCGTTACTTGCGCTCTTCCTGCTCTGGCGCTACCGCGAACATTTCGCCGGTCTCGTGAAAAACGCCCCGACACCCTCGGCCTTGCCCCGTCAGGCAATTGCGACGGGAAACGCAACCGTCAATTCCTGATTCACAATTCGAGAAGGACATTTGAAAGAAAAATATGAACACAAACATCGCGAAGAAACTGACAGGCAAAGTGGCACTGGTAACCGGCGGTTCACGAAGCATCGGCGCAGCCATCGCCAAACGACTCGCCGCTGATGGCGCAGCGGTCGCCCTGACTTACAGCGCATCACCGGGCAAGGCCGATGAAGTCGTCCGCTCGATTGAAGCCGCGGGCGGGAAGGCGCTGGCGATCAAAGCCGACGCCGCCGACACGGAAGCCGTCCGGCTGGCGGTTGCCAAAACCATCGGGACATTCGGGGGCATTGATATTCTGGTGAACAATGCGGGCACCGGAATCTTCGCGCCGATTGAGCAGTTCTCCCTCGAAGACTTTGAGAAGCTGATCGCTATCAATGTGCGCGGCTTGTTTGTTGCGACTCAGGAAGCCGCGCGGCATCCTCGGCCTTCGCGGAATCACAGTTAACAATGTCCAGCCAGGCCCGATTGATACCGACATGAATCCGGCGGACAGCGACTTCGCGAAAACGCTAGTCCCGATCACAGCTCTCCAGCGATACGGTAATACAGACGAGATCGCGAGCTTTGTCGCCTACCTTGCAAGTCCCGAAGCCAGCTACATTACTGGTGCGAGCCTGCTGGCCGATGGAGGTTTCGCCGCGTGAAATCTGAGAATTGGAAATAAGCGTCATCAACAATTAAACAACTATTCACATAACAACCTGAAAACTATGAAAGCACCTAGAATCGCCATCATCATCGGAAGCACACGACCCGGTCGCAACGGCGAAGCCGTGGCAAAATGGGTTTACGAAATCGCACAAAAGCGCACCGACGCCGAGTTCGAACTCGTGGACATTAAAGACTTCAATCTGCCGCTTCTCGACGAGCCAGTGCCGCCATCAATGGGACAATACAGTAAGCCTCACACCAAAGCGTGGGCCGCCAAGATCGGCTCTTTCGATGGTTACGTCTTCGTCGCGCCCGAGTATGATCATGGCATCTCCGGCGCGCTCAAGAACGCGATCGATTTTCTGTTCGCCGAGTGGAACAACAAGGCCGCCGGCTTCGTCAGCTACGGCGGTGCCGGCGGGGCGCGCGCGGTCGAGCAACTACGTCTGGTGCTGGCGGAGGTGCAGATGGCGACGGTGCGCAATCAGGTTTTGCTCTCCATGTTTAACGACTTCGAAAACTTCAGCGTCTTCAAGCC
>QHOP01000049.1 GCA_003219345.1 Verrucomicrobiota bacterium | reverse complement strand
GGCCACGCGGAGTTCACGTTCGACGATCGGAAGGACAGTCATACGCATCTTCCAGGATCGATCCGCCACGCCAACGGGTTGGGGCGGGAAACATCTTTCAGCAGCTTGACCTTCGCGCCGGAAGCAAGCGTTCGGAATTGACTCAGCAACCGTCTTTTCGCTTTCGCCGCCGCGGTCAGACTGATGATCGCCCCTCCAACGAACCAAAGGATTACCAGTTCATTAATGATCTTTACCGACATTCCCTGACGCACAATGCTGAGCATCACGAATACGAAGATGCCCGCCCAGGGCAGCAGCATGATGCGCCCCAATGTGGCCAGGACAGCCCGCGCGTGACTCTTGCTCCGCAGCGCTGTCAGCATACCGACCCAACCGAGCGCGCGAACATCCAGCAAAAGAACCAGGGCGCCACCGAGACACATGGCGCAGAACGCCGTTCGGAGTTCCGGGTCCGTCCCAAATGCGCTCTTTGAGAAGCCGACCAGCCAGAAGAGCGTCCCATTGACCAGCAGCACCGCCAGAATTGGTTTGGCAAAATGTTCCCGCAACGCGAGCCATTGGCCGCGCAGAATAGTTCGCGGAAGGAGCGGCGTCGCGAGGAGCAATTCCAACGCGCCGCTGTAATGGTCTTCACTCAGGCGACGGCTCGCTTCCAGCGCCACAATACCTTTGAGGACGACGTGCAATGCAAAGGCCGTCAGAAAGCTGATGCCAACGGCGTCGTCACCCCGCCCTGACTGGCGAGTTGCGAACGCGCCCACGACAAAGCCGGACCAGATCGCGCCAAGAGTCACAACCGCCACCCAAACAATGAGACGGACAAGCCGTTCGCGGGCCGCCAGCCAGTAAAACGGATTCAGCTCCAGCTTTGCGCGGCGCGCCGGCGACCGGCGCCCGATGCGAAAGCGCGCCCGCCAGCCGAAGGAAATTTTACTCCCATGCGCCAATTCGCGTTCCTCTTCCCGAAACGATCGAGGCAGCAACAGGCTTGCGAACGACAGCGCGCCGAGGACAAACGCGCAAAAGATGCCAACCGAAGTCCAAAACATCGCCGGTCCCCGACCGGCTCGGTAATACGAATCGAATGCCGTCATCAGGACGCCAACCGGGCTTGGCAAAAACCAATTGCCAATCACCGCCCCGCCGCCAAGGAAAATCTCTTGGAGCCAGGCGAAGGCCGGAAACAGCCCGGCGAAAAAAAACAGCAACCCGAAGGTCAACACCATCGTTCGACGCGTTTCGCGGCCAGCGGCCGAGACGGCCAATCCCATGGCCAACGAGAACAGCAGGACGAGAAGCAAAGCCAAAAGCACTCGCGCGAATTCGCCGCTGGTCACTCCGCCCAGGAGAAGCGACAGCCCCAGCATGGGAAAGATGGCAAGCAATCCGTAGATCGATTGAATCGAGGTCGCCGCCAGCTTGCCGAGCACGACATCGAACCCGTTCAGGTCGGTCAGGAACAGCAGACCCAGCGTTCCATCGCGCTTCTCAACGCTCAGACAGTCGGCGGTTAGAAACACGCCTGACAGCAGGCAGAACGCAAAGGAAATAACTGCTTCCAGAGCGAAGATGGCTTCGCTGACCTGATGCGTCGGCGTGGACGCAGGCGCGGACGCAAGCGTGACAAACCCGAACGCCAGGACCGCCAGGGCCGCAAAAAAGCGAACCCGATAGGTGGCCGGGCGCCGTGCTGCTACGCGCAACTCGCGTCCGACAATGGGCAAAAAGGTCATTTGTCCGATGAGCTGCAGGAGGGTTGAACCGGAACAGACCGCGCGCTGCCGTCCGCCAATTTAACGCTTTAACATTTTTAACGTTTCAACGGTTCCCGGCTACTGCGTTTCGCCGCGCGTCACGCGCATGAACACTTCCTCCAGTCCCAGCTCTTCCTCCTCCAAACCAATCAACTTCAGGCCGCCATGAACGAGCGTTTCCGCCACGCAACCGGGATCGGTCTCATGGTCGTTCAACGTGACCTTAAGCCGACCTTCCGTATGTTCGACCTGGTTGACTTCGGGGCGTGCCTTCAAAAGTTCGACAGCCCTCGTTTCGTCTCCGATGATCTTCACCCAGAAAACCCGGCCGACCGCCATTTGATCGCGCATACCCTGGGCCGGTCCGGTGTAAATCAGTTTCCCCTTTTCGATGATTGCGACGCGGTTGCAGAGCGTTTCCAGTTCGCTGAGGATGTGCGAAGAGATGATGACGGTTTTTCCCATCTTCTGCAGTTCCTGTAAAATGGCCATCATCTCGATGCGCGCCCGCGGGTCGAGGCCGCTGGCCGGCTCATCGAGCAGCAGCACTTGCGGGTCGTGAATCAGCACGCGCGCCAGGCCTAGCCGTTGCTGCATCCCGCGGCTCAACGCGCCGATGAGCGCCCCTTTCTTTTCGCTCAGGCCGACCAGTTCGAGCACGTCGTTGACGGTTTTCTCGCGCTGCGCGGATGGGATTTTGTAACAGGCGCCGAAGAAGTCGAGATACTCGGTCACCTCCATGTCCTTATACACGCCAAAGAAATCGGGCATGTAACCGATGACGTGGCGGACGGCGTCGGCGTCGCGCACGACATCGTGGCCGAGCACTTGCGCAGTGCCGGCGGAAGGCGCCAGAAAGGTGGCGAGGATGCGGAGGGTGGTCGTTTTGCCCGCGCCGTTCGAGCCGATGAAACCAAAAAGATCCCCGCGATTGACGGTGAGGTTCAGGGCGTTGAGAGCGACCATCGGGCCGTAAACGCGCGTCAGCGCGAAAGTCTGAACCGCGGGCACGTTGTTGTTGGGATCGGGGGGGATGGACATAACTGAAATTCAAGAGTTATGAGTTCAAAGTCTGGACTGATCAACAGGAACAGCCAGTCGCAACAGCGAGTTGCGATGGCTGCGGACGGTTTTGAACCGGTTCATGGAACCGTCAGCCGGCGCGTGGCCGGCATCCCACGCCAGTAACACAGCGTCGCCGCGCTCGACAACGGGCGTCAGGTCCAGGCCGACGGGACTGACAAAGCCGCGCTGCTGCTGGTACGGAGCGACGTTCACATTCATGATTTGAGAAGCGAAGGAGATCGCGGTGAGGTGCGCGGCATCCAGGTCGATCCACCGGGACGCGTTATCGCCAAAAGCGTGCTGACGGTTTTGGACCGCCATCACGAATTGGTTGCCGTTTTGTTGCACGAAGTCCCGCAGCGGCGTTCCGCTTTGTTGGTCCACAGACAATGTGGAGGTCCTGCTCGCCGGCAGATTTCCCAATCCATAAACGCGGCCTCGCACGATCAGCCGCACCTCCTTCAACTCGTGGTCGAGACGGTTCTCGATGGTCACCTCCCACTTCGCGCCCTGAGCCGATCCTTTGGGCCTGACCGTCGCCGTGAAGGGATAATCCCCCGGCTGCATCCAGTCGCTGACGAACAACTGGCTGGTCCAAACCGGCACAAAAATGTCGGCGTCGAAGCCCTTGTCCCGCTGCAGCACCTCGGCGCGGCTCGCTTCCTGTCCCCCGCTATAAGAACCCATAAACTCGCCACGCAACGTCGCTTGCGGTTGTTCGCCGACGACTTTGTATCGGGCGTTTACCGGCGAATAAACGGAGGCATAAGTGCGTCCGCGCCATTCCGCCGTTTCGCCGTGCGGCAAAATGTCCACCAGATGGAGTTCGTTCCATTCGGTCTCGCCGGCCCGGAGTTTGTAGCCGATGTAATAAATCAGCAGGGAAAAAAGTGCGACGTAAACCGGAAACGTCAACCAGGTGAGCATTTGTTTGTTGGCGCGTTTGAGGCAATACTGGTCCACCGGGCCGATCACGAGCAAGTAAACGATCAGCAACAGCAACAGCCATTGCACGGGCAGTTTACGCACCTGCCGGCTGTCGATCATGGCGCCAAAGACACCGTCAACGCTCCAACCGCCGTAGGCATTCAGATTTTCCGGCCCAAACCAACCCAGCGGAACCGACAGCACCTTCGCCCAAAACCATTCACGGTTTTTCCAGGAGCGGAACGGCTCGCGTTCGGGGCTGAACATGATCTCGGTGATTTGACCGCGACCGCGTTTGGCGGAAACGACGAGCGGGGTGTTCTGCAGCGAAAGCAAAACTTCACCGTCGCGAACCGTCCCCATCGCCACGGGAAACTCGACCTGCGCAAAGTCGGCATCCATCGCCAGAAAGTTCGCCGGATAACTCACGCCGCCCGGAGACCTGGCAGCCGGTTGAATTGCGGCTCTCCGGGAACCAACGCGTTGCCCCGTTCGCGAAGCGTCGAACTCCTGCGTTTCACCGGAACCGAGCCATTGATCAATTTCGCGGCTCGACTTGAGCGACCCAACGCCGCTCAGTTCGCACGGCAACAGTGGACGCAACCACGGCGTGGCGTTGATGTCCGCAGGTTGTTCCACGCCGATGATCAGGTGACCACCTTCATGCAGCCATGCGAGCAAAGCCGCCGCCTGGTTCACCTTCAGTTCGAGCGCCTTTTCCGAGTTCAGATAAATCGCGTCGAGGCTTTCCAGCGCGATGGGCGTGTCGGGAAACTGCTCGACCGGCAAGCGCGCGACCAGCGGCTGCATCGGCGAACGGTTGTTGTTGTTCTTGAGTTCGGGCAGTTTGGGGAGGCCGCCGAAGGTTCGCGGCGTGGCACCGAGCAAAATGCTTTCCCACGCCAGAGCGCGCGGACGCAAACCGGTCTTCTCGGCCCGTACCTTGCCACGCTCGTCCATCAGTCGGGCGTCCCACGTGGAGTAAGCAGCCGAACCGGCGAAGGCGGGAATGACGAACCGCTTCCGGGTGTTGGTCGGCAATTCCACCAGGATTCGACGCGTTTGTCCAACGCCCATCTGACTGGAGGACAACTCGAACACCGCGTTAAACGGCGGGCCGTCGTTTTGCACCTCGACGGCCACGGGAAACCAGCCCGCCTCGCGCACAATTCCGTCAAATCCTGTCGGCTGGCCGCCATAACCGACGAAAACATCGAATTGCAACGCCGCGCGCACCGATGTCGTCAGGCCAAAACAGAAAACCGCCGCGGCTAGCCACGCCCGCACGCGGGCAGGAAAACCAGCGGCAAGACAACTTCGGACTTCGGATGGGGTGTTTCGCTCCATACTCTGTCAGCGCGTTCCTTCAGCGTATAATCCGCCCCTGAGACAGAAGCAATGACGAAGTGTTTTCATGAGCCGAAGGTGGTTTGAGGGTTCGACTCTTTCCATGGTCTTTTGCTCAATCTTAACTGCTTTGACAATCGCGCCAGGGTTTTCCTCACGCAGAGAGTCGGTGCCGAAGTCTATTCGGAATAGCAAAACGACCCATCCGCCTTCGTTCTCGGCCAAGATGAGACTCGCCGGGATGCGCCAGCGAGAGGGCGCTGTTCCGTCATCTTGTCTGGCGGGCGCCCTTACTCCATCCGATGGGGAGAGATTTCCACGAAATGAAAATTCGCGCGTTCAAACCCGCTGAACCGGGGAAAACATCGAACGTCCAACATCGAACACCGATCGCCGAAGTGAGCGAGGAGTCGCGCGGCCATTCGATGTTCGGCGTTTGGATGTTCGATGTTGGATGTTCCTCTGGGTTCATGGGGAGGGATGGGTGAGGGCGTTCGTCTCAATATGAACGCAGGCGTCTGATTCGCCTCCCAAGCGTCGGCGGCTACCGACTTCAACCGCCAAGCAACAAGTTCGGCTTGTTCTGGTCATCGCCGAGTTTGAAGCGCGGGATAGCTTTCAAGGAAAACGTCACCGCTACGCCGTAATCGGTCGGGCCGATGCGGCTCTCGCGGACGCGAAACGTCAAGGCCGCCGTCCAGCTCCGGAAATCGCGATAGAGGGTGTAATATTGTTCTTCCAGCGTGCCGTCGCGCGCCTCGAAGCGATGCTGCAGGCGTCCGGCCCAGTTCTCGCTGAAGCGATAGTAGAAACTGCTCAAGATGGTGTTGTTTCCGGAATCCGGCCCGAGCGCCGGGTCGCTGCGCAAATAACGATGGCCCACCGACCAACTCCAGGTGCTGTTCGGTGAGAGCGTGAGGGTGTGATTCGCCTCGCGCCACTGCCGGTCGTTGATGCTGTAGCGCGTCTCGGAATTCAACGTAATCCACGAACGCGGTTTGAAGTCGAGGTCGGAGTAAACGTCCGTGAACGTTTCCTGGTCAGGGCGCGGTTTGAGGCGCCAATCGGCGTAAACCGCCCACTTGAACAGGTTCTCGACCCCGTTCTTTCGTTTGGTTTGCAATGTATTTCTCAAACCGAGCCGCAAAACGTTTTGGCTGTCGATGGAATCAATCGAATTGTAGTCCGGAAAATCGACCGGTATCAGCCGCAGCGTGGACAATTGGCTGTCGAACTGCGGCAGCTCCGTAGGCGGCTTGTTCGGCGTGGGCACGAAGACGTAATTCACGGACGGTTCGACCACGTGACGCATGCCATCCATGTCAAAAAGCTTGCTGTGCGCACCCTGCCAAATTCGCGAGGCCTTGAAGGAAACCTCGGCCCCGGTGTTGAACACCCAACGTTGCTCCTCCTTGTTGGTCGTACCAACGCCATGGGTTTCGCCGTAATCGGTAAACCGTCCGCCGACACGCGGGGTCACGTTCAACCAGCCGAAGAAAATTTGCGGCAGCAGCAACTGGTGAAAAGTGTCGGCCCGATACGCGGCGAAAGAATTCGTGAGGTCGTTGGCGAAGGTGTGCCGAAAGTAACCGACGGAACTTTGGCTTTCGTAGTAGAAGGGCGAGACGCCGAGCTGCTGTCGTTCCCCCGTCAGCTTCACCTCGGGCAGGCGCTCGATCGTTTCAAAGAAATCGTTGATGCGCGGCTGGGCGAGGACGTCGAGGCTGAAGTTCGACCAGCGTTGGTTGACATCCAGGAAGGAACCCGGCTGCGTGTTGTCGCGGTATTCGCTCTCGAAGAAGTCCCGAACGACAAACGGATCACTTTCCTGGCGCAGAACGGCGGTGGCGGTGAGGTTCGTGCGGAGGCTTACCTGGTGCGTGAAGGCGAGACGATAGCGGTCTTTCTCGATTGGCACGCCGTTGGTGGAGGAGGTCGGTATGCCGTTGGTGAAAGTCAGAAAACCAGGCTCATGATCGCGCAGGTAGTAATACTTCACCGTTCCTTCTCCCAACACGCCCGCGTCGTAGTAGGCGTCCGGACCGCCGCCAAAACCGCGTTTCAACCGGTAATCCGCGTGAAGTGATCCGTAAAGCTTTTCATTCCAATACCAGTTGTAAGCGCCAAGCAAATACGGTCCGTAGGAGCTGCGATAGCCGGGTGTGAACTCAAAGCTGCTCTGCCGCCGGTCAAAGTTGCGGCGGTAATAAGGAAAATAGAAAACCGGCACGTTGCCGAAGTAGAGCACGGCGTCACGCGCCACAAAATACTTTCCCGGCACGATCGTCAGGCGCCTGGCGTGCACGCGGAAGCCGGGCTTCTCCACGTCGTCCGTCGTGACGAAGGCATTGGTCGCGGCGTAGGTATGGTTGGTCTGGTCCGCACCAAGGCCATCGCCGGTGGCAAAAAACGGGCTCTTGCCAGTGCGGAACCTGGCCGTGCGAATCTGGTGGGTAAAAAAGTTGTATTGCAGACGATCGCCGCTCCAGACCTGGTTTTCGTACTGCAGATTCACCGCGCCCTCGGCTTCCACGTCTCCGGTTATTCGATTCCCCTGGGCGCGATGGGCCGTCAATACCGCCCCTTGGTAACGAGCCACGAAATCGTTGGTGGTCATGTAGAAGCCGGTTTCGTAGTTGAATTCGACCTGCCCTGGACCGATCCCTTGGATCTCGATTCCCTCCTCTTCCACCCCGGCCGCGAAGAGGGAACACGCGGCGCGTGTCAAAAGCAGAACCAGGCAAAAGGGGCGGGACAATTTCATTGGGCGGGCACAGCTAAACAAAATGCGCTTTGACTTGCCAAGCGGGATTTCCTTTGTTTTTTATCGTCCGGTCTCCCATCGAAGGCCAAAACCGAAACCTGCCGCCCGAATCGATCATTACCAGGAGAACCACAGGTGCTATGCGATTCGACGAGAGGAAGCTGGCCACAAAAAGGCGCAGAAAAAAATCAGCGCTTGTGCTTTTTGTGCTTCTTGGTGGCTCATGATGCTGTCTTCTATCTTGCCGTCTGACTGACTAGTATGTGTCCGTCACGAATTCGACTTCGAGGCCGAGTTGGTGGAAAAGGTTGCTCAACTGCAGCCGCGCCCGTTCTTCGGCGTCGCTGTTGATTCCATTGAAGCGGGCCGAAATGCTCAAATCCGCCACCGCCTGGCGACGCGCGCTTTGTTCGAGGTCTTTGTCGAACGTGCGCAACAGGCCGGTCGTCCGGTCCACTACGCGCGTTTTCTGGTCGTCGAGGTAGGCGTCCGTGATCCTGGCTCGCGGCAGTTTCATAACCACCTTTTTGTCATCGACGCGCACGTCTTCCGGCTTGATTTCCTGCAAGTCCACGCCCGCCTTGACGACTCCGTGCGCGACCAGCAACACGCGGTTTTCACCGTACCACTTGATGTCCTCCAGGATGACCACTTTTTCGAGCACATATTTGACCGTGACCAGTTCGGAGAGCGTCTGGACCTGTTTAAGCATCGTCGCGGTGTTTTGAATCCTGGGCGGCGCGCTCGACCGCGGCAGCGGCACCCAAAGCAACGCGACGAACAGCGCCACACCCGCGCCAATCGCCAGCGCCAGTCCGAGGATGATCAAGCGCGTCTTGAGCATGCGCCGAATTTAATCCGTCGCACTGATTTGCAAAGGCGGAAAGTCGTTAAGGCGATGGGGCCTGGGCGGCACGGATGCCGCCCGAACCGGCAGGCTGGAAGCCTGCCCTACGCCTTTGCACGCTCCTTGCCGCCGCGTTCAAGCTTCGTTAGGCTGTGCTCCATGAGTTCGCCTTTGACCGGCCAGTTCCCCATGTATCGCCCGCGGCGCCTGCGCCAGTCTCCCGCCATGCGCCGGCTGGTCGCCGAAACGCGATTGAGCGTTGAACAACTGGTGCTGCCGTTGTTTGTTCGTCCTGGCAGAAAAGTGCGCCGGGCGATCCACGCGATGCCCGGCGTCCTCCAACTTTCGCCCGACGAACTGTTGCGCGAGGCATCCCAAGTTCAGGAATTAGGCGTGCCAGCGGTCTTGTTGTTTGGAATTCCGGAGCGGCTGATTGTCATCACCGATGTCTGCCTTTGCGAATACATGAGCCACGGGCATTGCGGAATTGTGCGTCGCGACAAATCCGGTGTGCGCATCCTGAACGACCCGACGCTGAAACTACTCGCCCGGACGGCAGTCAGTCACGCGGACGCAGGCGCCGATGTCGTGGCGCCCAGCGACATGATGGATGGCCGAGTCCGAGCTATTCGCGCGGCCCTGGACCAGAATGGTCTTACTGAAACGCCCATTATCTCCTACGCCGCGAAGTTTGCCTCGGCTTTCTACGGGCCGTTTCGCGAGGCAGCGGAATCGGCGCCGCAATTCGGCGACCGGCGCAGTTATCAAATGGACGCCGCGAACGCCAACGAAGCGCTGCGCGAAGTCAGCCTGGACATCGAGGAAGGCGCGGATATTGTCATGGTCAAACCTGCGCTGCCCTGTCTCGACATTATTCACCGGGTCAAAACGGAGTTCGGTTATCCCACCGCCGCCTACGCCGTGAGCGCCGAGTACAGCATGATTAAAGCGGCCGCAACCAGGCGTTGGATTGACGAACGCGCGGTGATGTTGGAAAGCTTGCTGGCGATGCGTCGCGCCGGAGCGGACATTCTGATCACTTATGCCGCAAAGGAGGTGGCGCGCTGGTTGAAGGAAAGCAAAGGTTGAGGCGCGCTCAGGTCTTCAGGTGCAGGTACGAAAGGATGATCAATGCGATGATCAACACGCCGAGCACAACCGCAACCGCGATGAAGATTTTGTTGGCCTTGTTGCTTTTTTTGGAGAACGCGGGGCTGGTTTCGAAATTCACCGGACGCGTCCCTCGATCGAGCGCCTGGGCCTGAATGCCGATCACCATCGTCTTTTCCAACGGCTTTTTGAGGGGCGCAGCGGCAGCCATCGTCCCCGTGCCGGACTCCAAGCGCATTTCCACCTGGCCCAAGCGCAGGATTTGACCAGGCTTCAAAGCCGCTTCGGTGATTTTTTCGCCGTTGACGAAGGTGCCGTTGGTGGAGTTGAGATCTTTGACGACAATATCGCTGCCGCGCTGAATCAGCTCGCAATGGTGGCTGGAGACCGAAGGCTCAGCGATCTGGAAGGCGTTGTCTTCGAATCGTCCGATCGTGGTTTTGTCCACCTTCAGTTCGTACGTCAGTCCCGTCAACCCTTCGCTGAGCACAACAAGTTTGACCATAGCCTGGTTGGTTCAACGCATTATTGTCACCGTCTCCGTCAAGTCAAACTGTTTATCGGTCTGACGATGGTCACGAGGTCAATGTCGCTCAATCAGCGCGCGGAATTCGTCAAATAACGGAGCGGAATCATGCGGTCCGGGCGAAGCTTCCGGATGATATTGAACGCAGAAAATCGGCTTGGTCTTGTGCCGCATGCCTTCGACGGTCCGGTCGTTGAGATTGACGCGATTGACCGCAACATCGGAAGGCAGCGTGGTGGGATCGACCGCAAAACCATGGTTCTGCGAAGTGATTTCAACTCTGCCGGTCTCCATGTCCTTCACCGGCTGGTTCGCGCCGCGATGGCCGAATTTCAATTTGAATGTCTTGCCGCCAAACGCCTGCCCGAGAATCTGGTGCCCCAAGCAGATACCGAAAATCGGAATGCCGCTCTTCACCAGCTCAGTGACCGCTTCCACGGCATAGCCGAGCGCCGCCGGATCGCCGGGACCATTTGAAAGAAAAACACCCGCGGGCTTGTGTTTCAACCCCTCAGCAGCCGGAGTGGCCGCCGGCACGACCCGCACTTCGAATCCGCGCTGGCGCAGACGGCGAAGAATATTGTATTTCATCCCGAAATCGTACGCGACAATCGGAATGTCCGCCGGCCGCAAGGGGTCGCGAACATTACGCGCGTCGCCGGTGGAGTTTCCATGGGCGAGTTTGAAGTTGCTGCTCTGTTTGTTCTCCGGATCCCAGAGGAAGGGCTGCTGGTGCGTCACCTCTTTAACATAATCCACTCCGACGAGCCCTTCCCACGCCCGCGCCCTTGCCACCGCTTCGGCGGCGGTGATTTTCTCGGTCGAAATGAAGCCTTTCAGCGCGCCGCGAACGCGAAGTCTCTTGGTCAACGCCCGCGTGTCAATTCCCTGGATGCCAGGAATGCCGTATTTATCCAAATATTCAGCCAGCGAAGAATCCGCTCGCCAGTTGCTGACCACGGGTGAGAGTTCACGAACCACAAAACCCGCCACGTGCGGCCGCCACGATTCCACGTCCTGGTTGTTGACTCCGTAATTGCCGATCAACGGATAAGTCATTGTCACAATTTGCCCTTTGTAGGACGGGTCGGTGAGGATTTCCTGGTAGCCGGTCATCGAAGTGTTGAAACAGACTTCCCCACACGCCATGGCGCACGCGCCAAAGCCTTCACCGTGATAAACAGTGCCGTCTTCGAGGGCCAGAACCGCTTTCATCGCTGCTTGCACAAATTGCGCGCGATGCTAGGGCTGCGCCCCGCACGGTCAAGTCTTAACCACGGAAAGTGGGAAAGCCGTCAACCTTGTATTTTGCCTTGAGCGATTCGTTGGCTTTCTTCAGGCCAGTTTATTCCTTCCAGACAATTTTTCCACCCACAACTGTAGTCGTCGCTTTCCCCTTCAATTGCCAGCCGTAGAACGGACTGTTAAATGATTTGCTGGCAGTTTGCGCTTTTTCAAAAACCCATTCGCGGTCGGGATCGAAGACAGTCACATCCGCGTCGGCACCGATGGTGAACGTGCCTTTCGCCAAGTGCAGCAGCCGGGCCGGAGTGACGGTAAATTTCGCGATGAGGTCTGATAACCCGAGAAGTTTGGTATGATACAACTGCATCAGCGAAAGGGCGAGTTCGGTTTCGAGGCCGGTAATGCCAAACGGCGCGTAGTCGAATTCCACTTCCTTTTCGTAGTCGCAATGCGGGGCGTGGTCGCTGCCAAGAACCTCCAAAGTGCCGTCAACGATTCCTTCGATGATCGCCTCGCGATCCCGCGCCGAGCGCAGCGGCGGGTTCATTTTCAGATTGGTGTCATAGGCCAACCAGGCTGTCCTGTTCGATTCGCGGTTCCTGCAATCAAAAACACCTTTGCCATCGCTGCTCCAAAATTTCTCGCTCCCGGCGATTGCCGCATCGGTCAGCACGAAGTGATGCGGACACGCTTCGCCGGACACCGGCACGCCCCGCTTCAGCGCCTCCCGGATCAACCGCACGCTCCCCGCCGCGCTCAAATGCTGGCAATGCACGCGCGCTCCCGTCAACTCCGCGAGCTGAATGTTTCTGGCGACGATCATCTCCTCGCCTGCCGCCGGCCAGCCATGCAAGCCCAGCGCCGCGCTCCAGTAACCTTCGTGCACGACGCCATTGCTGACCAGTGAATAATCCTGGCAATGGTCCATCACCGGCAGATTGAACATCCTGGCGTATTCGAGAGCGCGCCGCATCAGCTCGTTGTTCTGGACGCAATGACCGTCATCCGTGATGGCCACAACGCCGGCCCGCTTGAGAGAACCGATGGGCGCCAACTCCTCGCCAGCGAGGCCTTTGGTGATGGCGCCCGTGATGAAAACATTCACCACGCCGCTCCGCTCCGCCCGCTCCCGAATCAACGCGACCGTGCCCGCGTTGTCAACGGCCGGCGACGTGTTCGGCATGCAAACGACTGAGGTGAACCCGCCGCGCGCCGCCGCCGCCGTGCCGGTCGCAATGGTTTCTTTTGCAGTCTGACCCGGCTCTCGCAGATGCACATGCAGATCGATCAGTCCCGGACAGACGACCAGTCCCTTTGTGTCAAGTCTCTCACTTTCAGCGGGCGCTTGCTTTTTGGCGTCGGAACCGAGGGCGGCAATTTTACCCTCCACGATCAGTAAATCGGCGACAGCGTCGAAACGGTTGGCAGGATCGATGACGCGACCGCCCGTGAGGAGCAGCGAATTCATGCGCGTCGGAGGATACACGGATGCAGATTGACAACGCAAGCGCGGCCGCTACCATGCAGGTGATCCTGCGGGTGTAGCTCAATGGTAGAGTTCCAGCCTTCCAAGCTGGCTATGCGGGTTCAATCCCCGCCACCCGCTCCAATCTCCAAGCCGCGAATCCGTTCTCCAACTCCCCGTGGAAATGAAAAAGCGGCTCTACCCGGAGCCGCCTAATTTATTCGCGCGTTGCTGAATCAGGATTCACCTCAAGCAGAGAACACCCTCGTCATTCGCCCTCATCCTTTGGTGCTGCGGTTCCAAGACTTCGACGCCGACCTCGCACTTGGCCAGCGGTTTGGCTGCAGCCGCGCACAAGGCGAGACAAAAGACCAGGGATAACACCATCCAAATCGAACCCAGCACCAATAGTATCGTCATCATGCTTATCTGGCCAAGCATTGAACGTGCCCGTAGCAATTTTGCGTCACTGGCCGCCGGGTCAGCCTCGTTCCTCCGGGTGGCGAGACCAGATGTCCAGGATTGTTACGTCAGCGTCTCAAGATGAGGCGCACGCCCGAAGTCGCGGCTTGTCATCGGGCCTGCGTTTCCGGCAAACCCTGGAGAAGAGCCTTGAGACATCAGAGTTTGGCTTGTAATGATTGGCATTGACGATAACGGGTCCGATCCCGCACGAAATGTGCTGTAGTGCCCGAAGCTATGTTCGCGGGACGGATAGGCGAAACGGTCGTAATGTCAAACCATCCGATACTAGCGGTTGATGGGGAGCAGATTCTATTCGCCTTTGACAACGTGGACGAGGCCACTGGTTTTCTTCTGAGAGAGGGGAGCGACACCACGACGATCTTCAGACACAACGGAAGGGATTGGGACGAAGTAGAAAAGCCCTGCCCGCAGCAATAGTTCTTGTCTTTTGCCGAAGGGATTTCCCCCTTAAAACTGCATCGCAGCCCCGTTGGTTCGCCACTTCTCTTCGGTTGCCCAAAGATCCACTGGAATGAAAGATTTGCCAAATTTGAGAAAGTGAATGCTTCCATCGGCGAAGGCGTAATCAGAGCCGCCGCCACGAGAGTTTTTCGCCACAGTCGAATGGCGGCTCTGATCCACCTCGGTCACGTCGTTGCCGACACCCTCCAAAAAGTCCATGTAGAAATGACCGTGTTGAGGCGTGTCGCCCCGTTTTTCACCAAACACAATGGTTTCACTCGGTTCCTTGATCCCGCTCTCAGGCATGGACTTGTCAACGATCGCGTTGAGGCTGAAGTTGCCGCCCATCTGCGCTTCGAAATAGTCGTTCCACCCATTGATGATGTAGCTGCGGTTCGTGGAATCGAAAGGATAGTTAATCGGGTCGGTGCCATTGGAGACGGGGTTGGGAACGTCACTCGGACATTTTAAAACGCGATAGTCCTTGTAGCCGTCGCGAAGCTGGGTCGGCCAGCGGCCCTTCACAGTGCGTGACGGATAATTCGCGTTATTCTCGTCCAGGTACATCACGGCCGCCAAACTGAGTTGCCGCAAATTGTTGACGCAAGCGATTCGGCGGCCTGCCTCTTTCGCGCGGGCAAGCGCCGGCAATAGCATTCCAGCAAGAATGGCGATGATGGCGATGACGACCAGAAGTTCGATTAAAGTAAACGCCAACCGGCGTGCCCCGGACCGGTTCTTGGAGGTTGAATCAGACTGTTCAATCTTCACACGGACACAATCAGCTATTTGTACCTGCATAGGCATTCTGCTGTTTCAGTTTCTTCCCGCGCCGCAAAACCAGTTGTGACGCCAGGGCAAGGTCACGTGGGGAACTGACAATCTAAATTCCCTCGAATAAGTCACGACCCACCTCGTCCACTCTACGCATGTGCTCAAAGCAAAACGTTTTGATTCTCACAGCCCTCGTGCTGGCTGGACTTTACGTTTACTACTTCACCGACTGGATCAACCGTCCGCGTATTCAAATCATTGCACAGACGCGGCCCATCCAACCCAGAGGACCTGTCGCGCAGGTTTATCCCGTCTCCTTTTTACTCGACGGCCAATACCAACTCAAGTCTGTGAAAGTTGTCCCCGTCGGCGCCTACCAAACCAACAAATTCACGCCGCCGCTTTGGCACCTTGTCGCGTACACGAATGTCCCGCCGACCGTAGGGTTCCTTTACGGCCAGCGGATCCCGGGAATGCGACCTTGGCTGACCAACGCCCGCCCTCAACGGCTCGAGCCGAACACAGTTTACCGGCTGTTTGTGCAGGCTGGCCGTGCCAAAGGCCAAATTGACTTCCACACGAGCGGCCTCGTCGAGCCGAACAACTGACGCGCAGGTCACTTCGCCAAATGGCAGGCCGCCCAGTGGCCGGGCGCCACTTCGCGCAACGCGGGAATCTCCTTCTTGCAACGCGCTTCAGCCACCGGACAGCGTGGATGAAACGGACAACCACCCGGGGGATGGATCGGCGAAGGAACATCACCCGGCAAGACAATCCGCTGCCGCTTTGAGTCGGGATCAACCAGCGGTACCGCCGAAATCAGCGCTTGAGTGTAAGGATGCTTTGGCGCGCGCACGACCGATTTCGTGTCGGATAACTCCACCACTTTGCCCAGATACATCACCAGCACGCGGCGGCTGATGTGTTCGACCACGGCGAGGTCGTGGGCGATGAACAGGTAGGCCAACCCGCGTTGTTGCTGGAGGTCATGCAACAGATTGACGATCTGCGCCTGAACCGAAACATCCAGAGCGCTCACCGGCTCGTCGCAGACGATCAGCTTCGGTTCGACAGCCAATGCCCGAGCAATGCCGATGCGCTGCCGCTGTCCGCCACTGAACTCATGCGGATAGCGCAGCGCGTGCATGGGGTCGAGACCGACGGCTTTCAGCAATTCCGCGATTCGTTTTCGACGCGCTCCGGCGCTGTCCGCCAGGTTGTGGATGTCAATGGCTTCGCCAACGATTTCGCCTGCGGTCATGCGCGGATTCAACGAGCCGTAGGGATCCTGAAAAATCATCTGCAGCTTTCGCCGCTGCGCCCGTAACTGCGCGCCAGCCAGCCTGGTTATTTCTTCGCCTTCAAACCAAACCCCGCCCGCAGCCGGCTCGATCAGTCGCACAATCGCTCGGCTCAATGTCGTCTTGCCGCAGCCGCTTTCCCCAACGAGTCCCAAAGTCTCACCCGGCTCGATGTGAAAGCTCACGTCGTCCACCGCTTTCACGAATTGTCTTGCGCGTGAAAACAGCCCGCGCCTGACCGGGAAGTGGACTCGGAGGTTTCTGACTTCAAGCAAGCTCATGCCGTGCAATCCGAAAGTCGAAGTTCGAAACGCGAAAGCAAAACGTCACCCAAAGGCCTTGCGCCTCGGGATTCGGAGTGTAGTCTGGTCGCGTCATCGAGTGCTCCAGATGCCTGACGCTAAAGGGCGCGCCCTGTCGGCGTCAATCCCCCTTGTCGCGCGCGGTGGATTGGCGCAGTTTGGTTGCACCGGACTTCCCATGAACCGTTGCACCGCTGAGGCGTGTTGGTTTTAGACGACCTGCCTTGACGATTGGGCGGGCAAGTGGTTTCGAAGGGCAAGGGTTCTCCACTGAAGCCGTGGTGAGACGCTTCGACTCGTGGGCCGCCAGCTACGCCGAGGACAGATTTGGCACCTCCTACGGGCGTTACGTTCACGCTCAGGAAGAAAGGCTGCTACGAATGTGGCTGGCTCCAGCGGCGGGGGGCCGCGTCCTTAGCCTGGCTTGCGGCACCGGGAGATTCATGGATTTTGCCACCCACGGCATCGATGCCAGCAACGAGATGGCTGAACTGGCTCGCAAAAAACACCCGACCAAGACGATTCGAGTGGGACGCGCAGAGGAACTTCCTGAACAGGGCCTCCTGTTCGACGCCATTTTCTGTCTGCACCTGTTTATGCACCTGACGCCGTCTCTCATGGCGCAAATTCTGGCTGGTTGCGCTCAATGTGTCCCAGCAGGCGGCAGGCTCATTTTCGACATTCCGTCCGCGCGGCGACGCAGCTTGACCGGCTTCCGCCCTTCCGGTTGGCATGCCGGCAACGCGCTGACACATGCTCAAGCCATGGAGATCCTTGGCGTCCGGTGGAAGTTGAGAGCCTGGAGCGGCATTCTCTTTTCTCCCATTCATCGAGTGCCTATGAAGCTCCAGCGTTTGCTTCGTCCCTGGGATGACGCCTGGAGCGCCACACCGCTTAAGCAATGGGCTTCCTACCTGATGTATTGCGCCGAACGTCTGCCGTGAAGCACGTCGTCTTCGAGCTACGCCGCCAGTTGGCCCTTGCCCTGCGCACGGTCCGTGACGGAACCTCAGGCTTGAGGAGACGAATGGTCGAGCGGCGAAATGCTGAATCAGGTCGAGCCGATAACTTTCCATCACAGGTAACCATTGAACAACCAATCCTGCCAACGGAATTTGTCGCAGCCAAAATCCACAACATTGAACTGGCGCGAAGACAAATCCAAAACCTGCCAATTCCACCGAATGCGATCTTTTCCTTCTGGCATCTGGTGGGCCGGCCGACGCCCACGAACGGATTCCAGAGGGGACGCTCACTGCTGGGTGGCAAACTTCGCGCCGACTACGGCGGCGGCCTTTGCCAGCTTTCCGGAATCATCTACCATGCGAGCCTCGTGGCGGGCTTGCGCATCCGGGAGCGCCACCCGCACTCATGTGACATCTACGACGATTCAACGCGCTACACGCCGCTGGGGGCGGATGCCACGGTTGCGTACGGATTCAAAGACCTGCGCGTGGAAAACTCGCTGAACGCGCCGATTTGCTATCGCGTGGTGCTCTCTGAAGACCGCATCGCCTGTTCGGTCTGTGCAACCAGGCCGATCGCGCCATGCCTGATCGAGTTCGCCTCGATCTCTCCGCCAGCTTCAGCCGGCGTCGTCGAAACGCGCCGGCAACGACCGGGAGAAACGCGATTCGAGGTCCTCTCTGTCTCGCGCTATCAGAAACATAATCGCTCTTGATCGCGTTTATGGTTCGAATCACGCCGCAGGACTGCGTCAGCAAAGTTCATTTCCAATACGGGCACCGCACCCAGCGGTTCGATTCCACTTCGATCAAAGCAGGGACCTTTTGCGAGCAATCAGCCTGGGCTTTCGGACAACGCGGATGAAAACGACAACCGCTCGGCAGCGCGTCGAGTTGCGGCACATTGCCGGGAATGGCGCGCAATCGTTGCGTCTCGGCGCCGAGTCCCGGCACAGAGTTCATCAACGCCTGGGTGTAGGGATGCAGCGGACGGCGAAGCAATCCCTTCGCCGGCGCGAGCTCGACGAGTTGGCCGGCATACATCACCGCCACGCGGTCGGCGATATCGCCCACGATGCCAAGGCTGTGCGTGATCAGCAAAATGCTCATGCCGAGTCGCTGTT
>QHOP01000537.1 GCA_003219345.1 Verrucomicrobiota bacterium | reverse complement strand
CTGGGCGGAATCGGCGATGATGGAAGGGGCGTTCGAACAAGCGCACTTCGACGACATTCGCGATGTAGTCGCGCGCCTGGGGGTGGCCGACGTGCGGACGTTCGGTCTGACGTGGGAGGACTGCGAACAGCTCCTGAGCCGGCTTGGCTACGCCGCCCGCGTGAATATCGTAGCAACCTAACAGGAACTTGCTCCCCGTCCGACACGCCGAAAGGCCCGGGCGGGGTTATTTATTTCAGGGCCTGTGCCGCAGGCGTAGGGGCGGGATTCATCCCGCCGTCTTTTTCGGTCCCCCTGAGCCCGTCGAAGGGTCTCATTACCCTACATGTATCTTTTTTGATTCGCGCGCCACCCACCTCCATAAATCCCTTCAACTTTTGCAGGTGAGCTCGTGTCTAACGTTCAGATCGGGAGACCGATTCCATGAAGCGATCCAAGCCCATTGAATCCCTGATTCTGACAATTCGCGGCCGCAAGGTGCTGATCGATGCCGACTTAGCGGACATATATGGGGTTGAGACACGCACCGTTAACCAGGCGGTGAAGCGCAATGCGGAGCGATTTCCTGAGGATTTTGTCTTTCGGCTCAACACCGACGAGAAATCTGAGGTGATCACAAATTGTGATCACCTCGCCCACCTGAAGTTTGCAAAGAGTTTACCCTTAGCCTTTACCGAGCACGGCGCGATTATGGCCGCGACAGTCCTGAACAGCCCGCCAGCCGTGACGATGAGTGTCTATGTGGTGCGGGCATTCATTCAGATGCGCGAACACCTCGCGGCCAACGCAGCCATTCTCAAGCGACTGGCGGAGATCGACAAGACTCTTCTGGAGCATGACGAATCCCTGAGCGCCATCTGGCACAAGCTACAGCCGCTCCTCCAGCCGCAATCGGAATCGCCCAAGCCCCCCCGCATCGGCTTCCGCGCGTAACTAGTCCCGTTTTCCTCTTCCCCCCTTTTTTCCCCTGCCGGCGCGCCTCCACCTCTTGCGGGTGGCGCCGAGGTCTCCGGGGCCGGAGCGGGGTGTGCCTCAATCGCGGCCGTGGGCGAGCGGTCCTTCCGCCTTTGTCCATAACCAGAGACCGCGGGACCTCGGGAGCGAGAGGCACCCCCGCGACAGGCCCCTCTTCGCCTATCCACCCGCTCTTAAGCCATCCCGCCCGCCGCCATTTCCTCATGCATGACTTTACGGAGGAGGAGTGGTAGGATGCCGGGCCGATGATCTGCAAATTTGGGCATGAACACCCGCCAAAGCCTCTCCGCGCGGCGACCATGAATCTCACGCAGCCTCACGGTCCTAGGCCATATCATTGCCCCGACTGCCGGGAAGTGATGAAAGCAGGCAACAAAGGTAATAATTGGCGGCAATATAACAGCCCGGCGAATGCTGTAAAGGCAGGACATCCGCGCCCCTGTCGCGTGTGCTTCTGATCTTGCGTGAATTAGGATGAACAATTTCGGAGAAAAGGTCAGTTTCATCTGGGGTGTCGCGGACCTGATCCGCGACACTTTCAAACGCGGCAAGTACCAGGACGTCATCCTCCCGTTCACGGTGCTGCGCCGCATTGACTGCGTACTGGCGCCGACGAAGGAAAAGGTCCTCCAAACTCAAGCCAAGCTCAAAGAAAAGAAGCTGGAGAACGTGGTTCCGCAGCTTTGCCGCGCATCCGGCTACGCCTTCTACAACACGTCCAAGTACGACTTCGAAAGTCTCCTGGCAGACCATACCCACCTGGCAATAAATCTCCGCCACTACATCGGCAATTTCTCTCCGAACATGAAGGAGGTCTTGGAGAAGTTCGAGTTCGACAACACCATAAAAAAGCTCGACGAGAGCGGACTGCTTTTCCTCGTCATGGAGCGGTTCAAGACCATCGACCTGCACCCGGACAAAGTCTCCAACCATGAGATGGGGCTGATCTTCGAGGAGCTGATCCGGAAGTTCAACGAAGCCCTCGACGAGAATCCCGGTGAACACTTCACACCGCGCGAGGTCATTAGGCTTATGGTCAACCTGTTGCTCGCGCAGGACAAGGAAGCGCTCAGCCGCAACCACATCGTCAGGACCGTCTATGACCCATGCTGTGGGTCCGGCGGGATGCTGACGATCGCCAAGGAACGCATCATGGAGATTAACTCCAAGGCGGAGGTCTACCTCTTCGGTCAGGAGGTCAACCCCGAGACGTGGGCGGTTTCGAAATCTGACATGCTGATGACCAGCCCTGATGGAAAGGATGCCGAGAACATCGCCTTCGGGAGCACGCTGTCAAACGACAAGCACTCGAACCAACGGTCTGATTACCTCTTGGCGAATCCGCCGTACGGTAAGGATTGGAAGATGGACCAGGCTGCAGTTGATGCGGAAGCCGAGCGTGGCTATGCGGGTCGGTTTGGAGCAGGACTGCCACGGATAAGCGATGGCCAACTGCTGTTCCTCCAGCACATGCTCGGCCGGATGAAAGAAGCAAAGGATGGCGGAAGTCGCGTGGCCATCATCATGAACGGCTCGCCACTGTTTACAGGCGATGCCGGGAGCGGGGAGACGCAAAGAGAAAAAGCGCAAGGGCAGGGTACAGCTCATCAACGCAAGCAGCTTCTGAGTCCCGAAGCGCCGGAGCCTGGGCGAAAAGCGACGCGAAATCTCGCCGGAGCAGCTCTCTCAAATAACCGATCTTTTTATAGCTTTCAAAGAAGGCGAGCACTGTAGGATCTTCGATTCCACGGACTTTGGCTATCGTAAGATCACCGTGGAACGTCCGCTTTGCCTGAACTTCCAGGCCAGCCCTGAGCGCATCGCTCGAATGAAAGATGAGACAGCCTTCCAGAATATTGCAGCCAGCAAAAAGAAAAACCCGAAAGAGAAGGCCGCGGAAGAGGCTGAAGGACAGAAAGAGCAAGCAGCCATCCTTACCATGCTCGGGACGTTACCATCCGCGCTGTTCAAGAACCGTGATGACTTTGAAGCTGCATTGGACAAAGCCGCCAAGGCTAAAGGGCTGAAACTTCCGGCGCCCATTCGTAAAGCCATCCTCGGCGCGCTGTCCGAGCGCGACGAAACCGCCGAAATCTGCCGCGACAAGGACGGCAATCCGGAACCCGATCCAGGACTGCGCGACACCGAGAACGTCCCGCTCAAGGAAGACATTCAGGCCTACTTCGACCGCGAGGTGAAACCCCACGTCCCGGATGCCTGGATCAACACAGCGATCGTGGACCACAAGGACGGCAAAGTCGGCAAGGTCGGTTACGAGATCAACTTCAACCGCTATTTCTACAAATACCAACCGCCACGGCCGTTGAATGAAATTGAGGCGGACATAAAACTGATCGAGAAGGATATCGTGCAGATGCTCAAGGAAGCGACTGGGCCATTATCGGAAGAGCCGAAATGATCGGTGCAAGCTTCGACAGCACAAAGACTCCTCTGCAGGATCTTTTAGCTCGGGCCGACACCGGCAAGCTTCAGCTTCCCGATTTCCAGCGCGAATGGGTCTGGGACGACGACCGTATCCGGAGTCTCCTCGGCAGCGTCTCGGTCTCATTCCCGATCGGGGCAGTGATGTTGCTGCATACAGGAGGCGAGAACGTGCGTTTCAAGCCGCGGCCTCTAGCTGGGACGGACGTGCGGCTGCGCGACATAACGCCCGATACTTTGATCCTTGATGGGCAACAGCGTCTCACGTCGCTGTTTCAGGCGCTGATGAGCCAGGTCGTCGTCGCGACCAAGGACTCGAAGGGCAAGCCGATTCGCCGCTGGTACTACTTCGATATGAAAAAGGCGGTTGCAGATGACATCGACCGAGAAGACGCAGTATTGAGTGTGCCGGAGGACAGGCAGACCAAGGCATTCGGCGGCGAGATAACACTAAATGTGACGAAACCAGAACTCGAGTACGCGGCCGACGTTTTTCCTGCCAACCGGATCTTTGCCAGCGCCGAGTGGCGACGAGAGTACAACAAGCATTGGAAGCACGAAGCTCAAAAAAGCGACCTTTTTGATCGCTTTGAGGCGGAAGTCATCGATCGATTCAAACAGTACCAACTTCCAGTAATCGAGCTGAAAAAGGAAACGCCCAAGGAAGCCGTGTGTCTTGTCTTCGAGCGCGTGAACACGGGCGGAGTCGCGCTCACCGTGTTTGAGCTGCTGACCGCTTCTTTCGCTGCGGACAATTTCCAACTTCGTGACGACTGGAACACACGCGAAAAGCGCCTGAAAACTCAGCATCCAGTGCTGCGCAATCTCCAAAGCGATGACTTCCTGCAAGCCATCTCACTCCTGGTGACGCAGATTCGCCGCCGGGGAGCACTTGCAAGCGGTGTGGCTGCCGACAACGCTCCCGGCATCAGTTGCAAGCGCAAGGACATTCTCAAGCTGGAGGTCGCCGACTGGCAACAGTGGGCCGACCGCGTCGAGAACGGTTTCGTGCGTGCCGCACGCTTCCTTTACGGGCAGAAGATTTTTAAAGCACGGGATCTGCCGTACCGAACACAGCTCGTGCCACTCGCTGCGATCTTCGTGGATCTCGGTAAGGAAGGCGAGACGGAAGGCGCTCGCGAGAAAATTGCCCGCTGGTACTGGTGCGGGGTACTAGGCGAGCTCTATGGTGGTGCCATTGAGACCCGATTTGCGCGTGATCTGCCCGAGGTGGTTGCCTTCGTGAGGGGAGAGGCTGTGGAGCCTATCACCATTCAGGAGGCGAGCTTCCAGGCGAATCGCCTCCTTACGCTCCGCACACGCAATAGCGCCGCGTACAAGGGGCTCTATGCGCTCTTGATGCGCGACGGCGGGCGTGACTTCCGCACCGGTGAGCCAATCGAGGCGCAGGCCTTTTTCGACGATAAGATCGATATCCATCATATCTTTCCAGAGAAATGGTGCATAACGACCGGTCTTGAACCTTCTACATACAACAGAGTCATCAACAAGACCCCGCTCTCGGCTTCGACTAATAGGCAGATCGGCGGACGTGCGCCGTCGAAGTATCTCCCAGCAATCGAAAAGGCGGCCGGCATCGGAGCCCCACGGATGGACGAGATCCTGCAGTTGCATTGCATTGCGCCCGACCGGTTGCGCGCCGACCGCTTTTGGGGTTTCTATGGAGCGCGAGCCGAGGCCCTTCTCTTGCGCATCGAAGCCGCAACCGGTAAGAACATTGCGCGACAACCCGAATTGTTTGCCGCTGGAGTTGTGGCTGAGATGTACGACGAAGGACCAGAGGAGTGGGACGCTAAGGAGCCCCTCGAAGAGGCGGCATCGTGAGTGCAGTGATAAGCACGGAGCGCGCCGCGGGACTGCGGCGCTTCAAACCTTATTCAGTCTACAAGGACTCCGGCGTGGAGTGGCTGGGCGAGGTTCCGGCGCATTGGGAAGAGAAGAGGCTGCGGTTTGTTTGCCGAGTGAACCCCAGCAAAGCAGAGATAAGCGCTTTACCGCGTACAACTGAGGTGTCTTTTCTGCCGATGGAGGCGATCGGCGAAGATGGGAAGCTCAACCATG
>QHOP01000536.1 GCA_003219345.1 Verrucomicrobiota bacterium | reverse complement strand
CCGCGATCCCGTTGGGATTGCCAGGACCGCGGGTCTGTTACCCGCAGCATGTCCATACGACCGGCGCGTTGAAATCCATCCAACGTCTTCTGCGCCTGTCAACCTGCTGCGACTCGCAGAGTCGCGCTCCGCATCAGTCCCGGTTGCCGCGCGGCGTTCCAAAAACTACACAGCCGGCTTCACGCGCTTCATCCTCTCCAACACATTCGCCGTGATGCGTTGCGCGCGCGGGTCCGGTCCTTTCGGCGAGGTGTAAACCGACGGGCGCACATAGCCGGGCGGCTCGGACATTCCATCCGCCCACCAGCAGGTCGCCGCGTTGAAGACGAAGTTGCCCTTCGGGCCGGGATAAATCGTGGCCGTGAATACGCCGCCGTTGAGTTTGCCGGGCGCGTCCTGGGTCGGCCCAGTAGCGACGACTTCGAGTCCGGGAATATTGGCCGGATCGCCATGCCACTCCCAACCGACGAGTCCGGGAATGCCGTCACCGTGTTTCATCCCGCTGCCCTCGAAAAGCCAATGGTCCGGTTTCGCGCAAATCCAGTCCGCGCCGCCGGTTACCGGGCCGGTGCTGTGCGCGCCGATGAGTTCGTTGGCGTAGGGACGCTCGTGCGCCAGCGTTTTCATCGCGACGAAATCGCGTGTGCCTCCCGGCGGACCGAAAACACCAACGCGTTCGAAAGCGCGATGCCGTACGCCACGCGAGTCAGGCGAAAACAGAACTCGGCCACATACCGCGTTGCCGGAAAGGAAGGCCACATTCAGGCCGGCGTCGATGGCGGCCTTCAAATGGCGAAACATTTCGATGGAATAGTATTCATCATGGCCCACCGACAGAAAGCCCTTGGCTCGGAGCAAGCCTTTCGGGTCGGCGTGGGCGTCGAGGTTCGAGATGTAAGTGACATCATAACCGCGCGATTCCAGCCAGTAGGCGAGCGGGAATTCCCAGAGAAACCATTCGCCGGAGCCGGTGGAAAGCGGCGCGTCGAGAATCTGACAATACTTTCCGTAAGGCCGGTTGAAGCAGACCTGAACGTTCGGCCCCCAGTACCACTGGTCCTTGCCGTCGTCGTAGAGGGCGAACTGGCTTGGCCAGCGATTGTACGCCTGCCACGTCGTGTCAGAACATTGGAAAATGAAATCGGCCGGGCGATCGTCGCGGACGATGAAGATGAAGTAGCTTTGCAATCCATCGCGCTCGGCGGTGAGTTTGCCGAGGTAAACGCCGCTAGGCCAGTCCTTCGGAATTTTGATCCTGGCACAAGGTTCCCATTGACAATCGCGCACGCGTTTCTCGCCAATCGGCGGATCAGGCTGCGTCACGCCTTTGAACGGGCCGAGGCGCGAAATGTGTCGTCCGCCCGCGCCGCCGTAGTAGCCCATGCGATAAATATCGAGCGTGAAAGACGACGGCGGGTTCGTGCTGACGTGGAAGCTGATCGGTTCGCCGGCGCGAACGCTGGCGCGCGAGCAGTAGCCCTCAATCCACGGGCAACGGTATTTGGTCTTCGGATCAATCCGCGTGTTCGTCAGCAGCCAGTCGCGTGTGCCGGGCTTTTCGTTTTCGCGGCGAATCAAATCAGCCTTTCCGAGAACTGACTTCCGCCTGACCCCGCCGGAGTCCTTTTCAACCCAAGTACAGCCGCTCAACGCTGCCGCCGTGCCGGCGCTGATGACGCCTTTAAGTAACTCGCGACGGGTGATGCCGCGTTCGTTTTCTGACGCTCTGATTCGACTGGAGCGACGGTTCTTTGGTTTCATTGTTCCTTTCGGCAACCACAGATCAACACAGTTGGACACGGATCAAGTGGAGCGGTCCCCCTTTTGCCACTCCACGGTTTAACTCATTCTGAATCCGTGTTAATCCGTGTGCATCCGTGGTTGAATGACGTTTCATTTTTCTTTCGGCAATAACGCCGCCTCTGGCTGGCGCAGGAACGATAGCAGGTCCGCCATGTCCGGCACGGTCATTCCTGCTTCCAACCCGTCCGGCATCAGTGACTTTCCGTCCGCTTTCAGCTCTTTGATCTGGCTGCGTTGAATGGTCGCGTCCGGAATGTTGGGTCGGCGGACGGTGACGCTCGCGGTGGATTCTGCCATGATCAAGCCGGTCAACGTTTCGCCATCCGTCGTCACCACGGTGTAGCTTATAAAGTCCGGCAACACCTGCCGGCTCGGATCGAGAATATCCACGAGCAGAGTCTCGCGCGAGTGTGTAGCGATGC
>QHOP01000048.1 GCA_003219345.1 Verrucomicrobiota bacterium | reverse complement strand
TGGCCAGCCAGGCGAACAGCCCGCTGCGCGCGAGGCTCTGCAAATCAATTGCCCAATCGAACTTCATGGCTCGCATTTGCCGGATGCTGGCCAGCAATTCATCCCAGTGGCGTGGCGAAGCCCAGCGCCAGCGTTCGAAGAGAAAGAGGCCATTAAGATCCGCATCGCCCTCCAGCAACGACCGCAGCGTCGAGTCGATCCACCAATAGATTTCGCTTTGTGGCAAATGCCGTTTGAGAAGGCGCAAAACCGGGAGCGCCTGCACCACGTCGCCCAGCGAACTCGGTTTGAGAATGAGGATTTTCAAAGCGCGGGCAAAGCAATTGTCGAGCGCCTCTGTCAGCCACGACGGAATCCAGCAACGTGTTTGAAACAGGACCGATTCAGGCCGCCTCACAGCC
This sequence comes from Verrucomicrobiota bacterium, assembly GCA_003219345.1. Lineage (GTDB taxonomy): Bacteria > Verrucomicrobiota > Verrucomicrobiia > Limisphaerales > AV2 > AV2. Next base: position 9,073 of record QHOP01000048.1, on the reverse strand, counting down.
GCCTGCAAACAGAATCATTTGCCCAGGGCCAGCCGTTCCGCCAGTCGCGGCGGCAAACCAGCCGCCATGATTTTGGCCTGCGCGGCCGAAATGTCGTAGTCCAGACGGCGCAGTTCGACCGAGCCTTCGTCCATGTCGTAAATCGCATACGCCGCCTTCGGATTGCCGTCGCGCGGCTGGCCGACACTGCCGACGTTGACGAAATATTTTCGGCCCGGTTCGATTTTGAATTTGGAGTACGTGCCGCCGCGCACGACGCTGTCGCGGATGAACGCGACCGGCACGTGCGTGTGACCGAAAAAACAAACCGCGGTGTTCTGATAAGTGAAACTGGCGGCTGCCGCAAGCCGGTCAAACACGTAACCCCAGCGCTGTGGCCCGTCCAACGTCGCGTGCACAATCTGGAAACTTGCCACCAGGCGGATGTACTTCAACTCCTTGAGCCATTGCCGGTCCTCCTCCGTCAATTGCTGGCGGGTCCACTGAATGGCCTCGGCCGCGTGCGGGTTGAAGCCCTCCAGGTTCGTTTCACTCGAACAATATTCGTCGTGGTTTCCTTTCACACAGGGCATCCCTGTATCCCGGATGATGTCGAGGCATTCCTTCGGATTGGCGTTATAACCGACCACGTCTCCCAGGCAGACGTAATGCGTGCAGTTTTGCTTTTTAGCGTCTTCCAAAACCACCCGCAGCGCCTCCAGATTGGCGTGGATATCGGCAATGACAGCGTATTTCATTTCAAAATGACTTCATCTAACTATTTCGAATCCGCGCAACCCACCCGTGGCTTCGCTCCAGCTCACGTCTTCGTTGCGAATGAACCGTCCCACTTCGGAGTCCTGGACCGCGCGCCGGAACGATTCCAGTTCTTCCTTCGTTCCCTCGGCCACAAGTTCCACTCGTCCATCAATCAAATTGCGGACGGTTCCGGTCACTTCAAATCCGGTCGCCAGCATTTTGACCGTGAAGCGGAACCCGACGCCCTGCACCCGTCCCGAATAAAAAATGTGCAGCCGAGACCGATTCATGGCATTCCGACAGGAGGCAAACAAACGTCTGGCGCAAGCTTACCCGCTAAAATCCGGCCTTACACCTCGCCGTTTGCTTGCGGAATCAAGCCACAATCAGAACCTGCGGCGCAACGATTTTGTTCTTGGTGGCTCGATTATTGAGTCTCGTGCAAATGGTTAACGAGACTGCGCCGAATGCGGAGCGCGGCGTTGAACGCCGCTTCAGCGTGTGAAACGAAACCAGGCCGCGCATTTCCAGCGTCCTCTCACTGCGGACGGTGAAACGGGCTAAAGCCCGCGCCCTGTGTTGGGCTCATCCGTCCTTGCGCTGCTGCGCGCGGCGTTTGGCTTCCAGCAACCGGCTGGTCGTGCTGGCCGGCGGCTCCTCGGGTTTGGCCGGTGCGGACACTCCAACCACCGGACCGGCGGCGTGCGCCGTTAGGGTTTCTTTTCTCTCCGGAAGGATGACAACCGGTTTCTGTGGCTTGAATAAGTCCGGACTGGGCGGAACCGACGGCGCGGTTTGCTTCGCGCGGACTTGATCGCGGCGCGCTAACAAGGCGGCGAGTGATTCGTCCGCTTCCGGCGCTCGCGGCACGCCGCGCCAGAAGAAGAGCCATCGACGCAGCGTGGCCGTCGCCTTCAACCATTCCACGCGGTCGAGTTGAATGCGCCGCACGCCGACATCAAGCGGGAACAGAATAATGGCCAGTTTCAGCAGCCACTCCCACAGATCGCGCGGCTGAAAAGTCTTTATGCGGTCGTGGAGGAACGGGTTGTCCGCAGGCATGTCCGGATCCAGGACCTTGCCTCCGCCGGCCTCGCCCAATCGTCGCAGCAAATTATTGTTTGGCTCAGTCGCGCTGAATTCGGGCGAGTAATTCACGCTCGCACCGAGCACTTGCGAGCCGCGCACTTCGCCGTTTTCGATGTTCATCAGATTGAGCAGATACGCGCCCACTTCCCGGGTGGCAAACCGCGCCTCGTAGTGCCCAGGGCCGGTTTGTTCCAAACGCGCCGCCAGCTTCTCGCCTTTCGGGCTGACAACCGTCGCCTGCAAATTCAGGAAGTTCCGGTAATTTCCCTTTTCGTCGAGCGCCTCGACGCTGATGACGCCTTCGCCTTTGTCAACCGTCACGTCGGTCGTAAAGTCCGCATTGTCCAGGCGCCGCAAACTCCACTTCGCAATCTGGGACCAGAACTGCCGATACTTTTCCCATCCCAGCCAGTCCTGGGCCCACTTCCCCTTTGCGTCCGAAGTGAACGCGACCGCCCGGCCCAGGCCAAACTGCCAGTGCGCCAGCAACGGGTCCCCCTTGTCGGTCAGCAACGGCGTTTCGGCTCGCGGTTTCTGGCTCGTCGCCACGTAGCCGCGCAGTTGCGGATATTCTCCCGCGCCAATGCCGCGGATCAATTCGCTGGAGGAAACCTGTTGCGGTTTGAATGGCTCTTCGTAAATCGCCGATTTTAAAATCACCGCGGCTTCCTTGATGAAGATTTGCGGCAACTCGTCGGCCGATTGAACGGGATAAAATCGTCCCCTGCCCTGCTGCGCCATCGAATCCATCGTCTCCGGTCCGGCGTGGCCAGCGATGAGCACTGTGCTCACTGTGATTCGGTCGCTGACGATGGTCTGCATCAGTTGCGGCGTCGGCGCCGCAGGGTCGCCATCGCTGAAGACGATGATGTGCTTGAGGCTGGCATTCGATTTTTTCAGCGCCCCGTGCGCCAGGCTCATAATGTTTTGAAAACTGCCAAGATCGCCCTGATTCATGCCGGCGATGGAACGGCGCATGGCCTTCTTGTCGCCGACCTTTTCAAGCGGAAATAGCCAATGCTCAGAGCCGTCCCACAACAGCACTCCCATTTCATCCTGCGGACCGAGCGCTTCGAGCACGCCGATGGCGCAATCGCGGGCGATTTGGTTGCCGTTCATGAACTCCATGCCATGCATGATAAGCACTACCGCGCCGGGCGGCAGAACCTTTTTGCTGCTCAATTCCATATCGACCGGCAACGTCTCCTCCAGCGGCGTGCCCCGATAACTGCCGGCGGCGTACGTCTGATCGCCGCCAATGCAGACCAGCCCCAGGCCGAAGTCGCGCACCGCGCTTTCGAGCAATTTCATCAGCGTGTCGCCCAAGTCGCCCGCCGCGATGTTGCTCAGAAAAATGCTGTCGTAACTCTGCATCTCGGGGAGTGTGCCGGGAAATTTGGTGATGTCGGCCACTTTCACCTCGAGGTTCGCCGAGCGCAGCGCGGCGAGCAGCGGCGCGTCTTTGTCCGGTTCGGCGGAGACCAGCAGGATGCGCGGATCACCGCGGACACTGGTGAAGTTGATGGCGCGGTTGTTCTGCGGCACAGAATCGCCCGGCGCTTCGATTTGCACTTCGTAATTGTAAAAACCCGGTTCGGTCAGAGTTTGGGGAAAAATGAAAAGGTTCTTGCCGTTTTCCAACTGGACCGGTTGCTCGCCGAGCAAATGGTCGTTTTGAAACAACCGCACCTTCGCGCGCTGGGACTGGTCGGCCTGCGCGAAGATCTTGACTTCAAACGTCTGTCCTTTCTTGAGGTTGCCCGGCAGCGACAGCTTCTGCACCGAGACATCGCCGCCGCGTGCGACGCCGAGCGGAACGATGTCAACGCTCACACCCAGCGGTCTGGCCGCGAGCACTGCGGCAAATGCATCGCCTACATTCTCGTTGCCATCGGACAGCAGCACCAATCGCTTCTGGCCGGTTTCCGGAAACGCCGCCGTGCCGAGGCGAATCGCCGACGCGATGTCGGTTCGTTCGCTGCCGACGACCGCCTGAATTTTCTGGTCCCCGACTTTTGCATTCGGCGAAGTGTCGATGGCTGCGTCCGTCCCGAAAACGAGCACTCCCGCCTTGTCAACCGGCTTCTTTTCTGCCGCTGCCTTGACGACATATTGCCGCGCCGCCTCTTGTTGTTCGGGCGGAATGCTGTCCGAGCGGTCGAGCAGGAAATAAACGTTCATCCCTTCCTGCGGCCGTTTCCACTGCAACCCGGCGATGGCCAGCACCAGCGCCAGCACAATCACCGTGCGCAAGCCCAACGCAGTCCACCGCCGCCAGGCGCTGATTTGCACGTCCGACCTCAACGCCAGCCAGACCGTCCACGGCGCCGCCACGAGCAGCAGCAACAGCCAGGCTGGATTGGTGAATTGGAAATTCATTCCGGATCCGATGTGCCCACCGGCGTGAGGAGGCGGACCTTCTGGTTCGAGGCTGGATCATCGAAGGCGCGATCAGTCCGCCTACTTACGTCGGCGGCTACAGGTTGGCGTCGAATAAACTTCTGCACCCGGTGGTTCATCGCATCGGCCACATAAAGATTGCCTTTCGAGTCCAACGCGACACTCCAAGGGTTGCTGAATCGGCCAGGTGCCGCGCCCGGCCCGCCGAGGATTTCAACCGGCTGATTGTTTCGATCAAAAATCTGAATGCGGCTGTTCCCGAACTCGCAGATGAATTGCAACCCTTGCCTGTCCACCTTCACGTCGTAGGGGTAACTCATTTCGCCGCGGCCCGTCCCCGCCCCGCCGTAGCTCCGAAAAAATCTTCCGTCCGGAGCAAAAATCTGGATGCGATGATTGCACGAGTCAGCGACGTAGAGCCGGTCCTGCCCGTCAATGCCCAAACCCTCCGCGCGATTGAGCTCGCCGTCCCCGGTGCCGCCGCTTCCAAGGACGCGCATCAATTTCTTTCCTTCCGCTGTGAACTGTTGCACGCGTTCGGTCAAACCGTATTCACTCACGAAAATGTCACCGTGCGAATTCACGATGACCGAACGTGGAAACGCCAACTCGCCCCCGTTCGTTCCATGCGCGCCCCATTGCGCGACCAGTTTGCCCTCCGGCGTGAAATGGTTTACCCGCGAATAATGCGGCTCGAGCACGACGATGTCTCCTTTTCCATCGCGGCACATTCCTTTCGGCTTGCCCTTGTCCGTCTCCGGCATCTGCCAGAAAGCGAGGAACGTTCCGGCCGGCGAGAATTTCTGCACACGTCCCGTCATATCGACGACATAAAGATTGTCTTGGGCATCGACAGCCAGCGAGCGCGGCTTGTTGAACTCGCCCAATCCCCCGCCGCGTGTGCCGATGACCTTCACGCGGCTGAACAGTTTGCTTTCCATCGGCGCTTCGTTCGACGACGTCCCCGGCGCGCAGCCGGCGAGCGCAGGGCCGATTAGCGTTGCCAGCACGACGAGGCGCAGCGCTGTAGCCGCAACCTTCAGGTTGCGCACGCTTTGCCCCGCGCTCCAAATCACCAGCGGCGCGACCGCCAGCATCAGAAGGATGAGGCAAAGTGCATTCACTTGTGCGTTGTGACCGTAATGCAGGAAGTTAAACACGCGCACCGACAATGTTTCCGCTCCCGGCGGCATGACGAGGATGAGCGTCTCGGCGTCCCAGAGGCAAAAAAGGTAGGTCAGATACCAGGCGGCGGCAATTTGCGGCGCGATTTGCGGCCAATGGACGTGGCGCAGCAGTTGCCAGCGAGACGCCCCTTCCAATCGCGCGGCGTCGGTCAAGTCGCCATCGACCGACCGCAGCGCATGCGCCGCCGTGTTCCAGCCCACCGCGAGATAGCGCGCCGTCCACGCCAGGAACACAATGCCGACGCTCTGGTACAGCGGGGAAAGAAACGGGCGGTTGAACACGTAAATCAACACGATGCCGAGCAATACGCCGGGGGTCAGAAACGGAATCCAGGTGAGCGGACCAATCGGCCAACGCCAGGTCGCCAGCGCGATGACGACGACCAGCGCCGCCGCCACCGCTGAGAACATCGCCGAATTGAAAATTGCGCTCTGCCCGGCTTTGAACGCCGGAAAAAATTCCAGCCACGTGCGCTCGCCCGCGCACAAATCCACCAGCGGCAGCCCGACGGACAAACCCAGCGTCGCAATCACGAGGCCGCCGCTGAACCAAAACCAGCCGGCGCCGAGTTGCCGCCGAAAGACTTTGGCTGGAACGCCTCCTTCGAGCCGCGGCCAGGAAATGTCGCGGCGCCGCAGCCAGACCAACAGGAGCATCGGCGCGAGCACCAGTGGCCAGCTTATTTGCGCGGCCTTCGTGTAATCAAACGTGGTGTTGAAGTTCACCCAGACTTCAGCCGGGAACACTTTGACCTGCAAAATCGCGGGCACCGCAAAATTGTTCAGGGCGAGCACGAACGTCACGACGGCGGATTGCGCCAGCGCATTGCGCGCGAGCGGCAGGAGCAGCCAGCGCATCAGGGGCCAGCCGCTCAGGGACGGTTCGCCTTCCAGTTGAGCCGGCTCAAGCCGCTGCCACGCGCCCAGGATCAACAGCAGCGAAATCGGCCACAGCATCAGCGACAGAATCCAGACCGTGCCTCCGAGCGAATAAATGTCGAACGGCAGCCAGCCGCGCCAGACGCCGGTCAGGCCGAGCAGATGCAGCCAGCACCCGGTGACCAGGAACGGCGGCAGCGCCAGAGCCATCACCGCTACCGCCAGAAACCAGCGGCGCCGCCGCGGTTCGAGTCCCGCTAGAAACAGCGCTGTCAAGAAGCCAATCACTGTCGCCAGCAGCGTCGTCAGCGCGCTGACGAGCAGACTGTTTTTGAGCAGTGCCCAGTTCATATACCGGCGTAGGACAGGCTTCCAGCCTGTCTCTGAACTCCTTTCCATTGAGCGTTGCCGATCGGAGCGCGTTGTGTCGTGTTGGTCAGAACCGGAGACAGGCAGCATGCCTGTCCCACCCTTCCATGCCTGCTCGCATAACGCGTGAAAGCCCGTGCCGTGGATTCGTCGAGTTCCTGTTTCATCTCAAGAATATCTCTTTTAACGATTGGGCCCCTCCATCCAGACCTGTCAGCAGCTTGTCCCAATCCGGCCTCAGCGTCGCCTTCGTCTCGCCTGGCGGCGACAGGCCCTCGAGTGCCTGAGCTGCCGCCAGCTTTTTGACCACTTCGGGCCGCTGCAGATAATCGAACAACGTTTCCGCTGTCCGCGCGTGGCGCGCGCCGCGCACGACAGCAATCGTGTTCGGAATCAACAGCGACTCTTCCGTCAGCGGGAGCGCAAGGATAGGCGCGCCTTCGCGCTGTTCCGCTGCGATGTCGTCGGAGTCCGTCAATCCAATCCATGCTTCGCCCTTCGCGACCAACCTGGCGGCCACCGAGTTGCCATCGACGAGAAAAGGTCTGTTGGCGGCGAGCGCCCGACACCATCCCTGCCAGCGTTCATCACCCCAGAATTGACGCAGCGCCAGAAAATGCGTCGCCGTCGTGCCGAACAGCGGGTAGGCCAGCGCGATTTTTCCGCGCCAGGTTTTGTTCGTCAGTTCCGTCAGCGAACGCGGCGCGGCTGCCAGCGAAAGCGTGTTCGTGTTGACCGCCATCCGCCGGCTGCGATAGCCCACCGCCGCCCATTTCTCAAAGACTCCTTTCGCGGCGAGCTGACGCGTCCGCAGTTCCTCATTGTTCCAGAAAAGATCGCACTGGGGATGATCCTTTTCAGCGAGCAACCGATTGACCAGGCCAACGGTCTTCACCGCTTCGCTGTCATAGGCCGCGAAGGCTTTGATACCAGTCTGTTGCTCGAATTCTTTGAGAATCGGTTCGGCATAGACCTGGTCCTGGGAGGTGTAAATGACGACCCCTGGTCGGTGCAGTTTTTGCTTCGCCTTGAAAAGGGCTGGAACCAACAATCCTGCCATTATGGCAATAATCGCGATTATTGGGAGACCCCCAAACCAACAACTTGACCCGTAAATCAGGAAGTCTTTGAACCACTGATCCTTCTTCGGCTTTGAATTTTCTTCGCTCATTCTCCAGTTACAATTCATTCCGCCAGCGCTCCAAGCCTTGAACACGGTTTACTCCGCATCCCGCGTTCCGCGCTCCGCGTTTGCTCACGCTGTCCTCCGGTGGTAATACCACCATTGCGCAATGACTTCACGCCGCGCGAACTCGTCGTTCCGCCAACTGTGAACCATTTTCTCGGGGTCGTGAGTCATAGCGGCAGAGTCGATTTATGCTTTTGACGACGCAACGGCCACCCTCTCCCCATCCGATGGGGAGAGGGCAGGGTGAGGGGGTTTCGTCGCTGGGCGATCAGGAACGAGAACGCGAGAAGTCACACGTTTCGCAGGCTTCGCGTTTCCCGGATGCGGCGCTCGTTGTTGGAGGAGTGACCACAAGCTGTCGCGGACAACTTGCGGTTCTCTCTTTAGCTGCGAATTCCAGATTCGCTTTACCAGGATTCCGTGGCTTTGCAGGAACGCGTCACGGTTGGCGTCGCGCAGTTGCTTTGTCGGATGGCCATGACCACCTCCATCCGTTTCGAGCACGAGCCTCGCTTCAGCACAGTAAAAATCGAGAATGTATTCTCCATACGGATGCTGACGGCGAAATTTGTAGCCCGCGAACCGTCCGCTTGGCAGCATTCGCCACAAAGCTCTCTCCGCCCAGGTAGATTCCTTCCGCAGACGTCTGGCGCGTTCAATGTGCTCCTTGGAAGGAACACGCGCACCCCTCACCCCGGCCCTCTCCCCATCGGATGGGGAGAGGGGGACAGCTTCGCCGCTCGCGCGTTTTGCTTCGCAGCGCGCTTCGAGAATGCTTGCCGGTTTGGTTGTCGCGTCGCCCGCCATCTTCATCTCCCATCCTCAAGCAGTTCGCCTGTGATACCACCACCACTCAAACATCAACACCGCCAGACCTATGGCCGCGATCCAGCGCCAGATTTCGAGGTTGGCCCGACGCATGGTCGTTGCGGCCACATTGCCGAACTTGCCGAAGTTCAGTTCCGCTTTCGGATGCGTGTCGCTCTCCGTCGAATCAAGCAGGTCCACGCAAAAGACCGTCTGGTTCGTGCCGAGGCTGAGGTGATAAACGCCCTGCTTCGCCGTGTCGCCAAACACCAGTTCCTGCGCGTTCGGGTCGAGGGCGAGCGCGCGCTTGCTGCCGTCCGGAAACGTCACTTCCGCCGACTTGGTTGGCTCGTTGAGCGCCTGACGAAACGGCTCGCCCGCCTTGACCAGAAGCTGGCTGGCTTGAACCGACGCC
>QHOP01000047.1 GCA_003219345.1 Verrucomicrobiota bacterium | reverse complement strand
CGGTCACTGTGATGATGATGTCGGCCTTGTTGTAGTAGCGCTGGACCCCAACGGCCGCATCCGTGTCGCCTCCGACGGGAGGCGGATTCAAAATTTCATAAACCTTGTTCGGATCGCTGCCCCCCTGGCTGATCGGCAGTGTCAACTGGTCGATCTTGGTCCCGGTACCGTCCGGCCCCGGCGTCTTATAAACGACCTTGCCGTTATCGATTCCGATATGGGAGGGATCACCAGGGACCGGTCCAAGTTTGATGTCTCCGGCGACCGTGACGGCGCTTTGATAGGTAAGGGTGGCGCCAGGATTCTGATAAAGGTCAGAATTGCTGTGGACCCGACCAGTGACGGTCATGTTCGGCCCTGGCTCAACTTCCAGGTCCACATTATAGAAAATGGCAAATTGAAAAACGGGGATTGTGGCGAGCTGCACGTTTTGTTGAACGCCGGCCGACACATCGAAACGTCCCTGCGTGTCGCGGGCGTAGGACCTGACCTGATACGCGTCGGTGACGCCAAAGAGTCCTGCATATTGCGAATTGAGCGCAGACCAGTTGGTTCGGGTGCCTGGAACCAGGTTGACGTAAGTCTGGTCTTTGTTGCCCTGCCCGTCACTGAAAGCGTAAGTACTCCAATAGCTGTTTTCGGCGGCGGTGGGGACCTGACTGGCGTAGGACCCCAAGGTAAGGGTTCGATAAACTGTGTCCTCGCCATTGACGCTCTGAAAGTCCCGGGAGAGGCGGGTCAGCACCTTTTCGGTCGCCGCTTCCGCCGCCCCGACGGTTCGCCAATACTGGCTGTTCCGAGCGATCGTGATGGCGTTGTTTGAACTCCAGGAGAGCGCGCTGGACAGCATCAAAAAGGCGATCACAATGAGCATCAGCACCATAAAGAGGACGGAGCCCTCCTTGGTCTTCCGGTCGCGGGCAAGGGTTGTGTTCATAAGGGTTGCTAGAATACGCGTTGAGCTGTTTTCGTGGAAATTCTGTAGTAGTCGTAGTAGCTCCCTGGACCGATCGGAATGATCGGATACTGCGTCTGATAAAACTCCAACCTCATCGAGATCACGTGATTTTTTGCGTTGTCGTAGTTGGTGTTTCCAAAGGCGTCCTCGGAAGTAAAGATGGGGTAACGATTGGTGATGAAATTGGCCACGACGGTGGACGCGGCAATGCCGTTCGGCGTCCGCTCCAGCCGGTTGCTGCTTGAATTGAAGTAATATCGAACGAAAGAGTTGGTGTTCGTCGTGGCGTAAATCTGAATGGCGCCGCCCTGCTGTGGCGTGTTGGGGCCGCAATCCGTGAAGTTGGGAGAACCGAGACCGCCGTTGCCAATTCGAATCATTTTCGCGACCCGAATTTCGGTGACCAGGAGGTCGATCGCTTTGCGCGCGTCGTCACTGGCACCCAGTTTTGACTTCGTCAATTGGAACAGCTTCATGCCGAAGAATTGGACCGCGAGCACGCCGATCAATACCAGGACCATGATGGACATGGCGACCAGCACTTCCACCAGCGTGAAGGCGGATGGCCGACTCTTTTTGCTCCTGCCGACGCCCGATAATCTGAATGGGGTGATGTTCATTGGTCCGGAGCGCGATAAGTGGCGATGGTGTTGGAGTAGACCTGTTGTCTGAACGACCAAACGCAATCGACGCGGATCAGTTTCAGCGGATACCCGCCGTTGGTTACATCGCTGATGGTCGTGAAGTTGGTGGCGTAGGCGATATTGGTGCCGGAGACCGGCATATCGAGAATGTTGGTAGGAACGATCGGGAAATTATTGGTAATCACTTCATCGACGGGCGGTGAAGCGCGCGGGTCCCACTTTGCCGCCCGGGTTTGTTCCAGGCGCTGGGTGGCCAGCGACTGCGCGGCCAGCGAGCAGGCCGACCACTCCGCCTGTCGGGTGGCAATAATGTATCCTGTGATCACGCCGCCCAGCGACATCACGGTGATGGCCATGGCGATGACAACCTCCGCGAGCGTGAACGCCCGCTGCGACCGGACGCGGACTCGGTTCGGCGCCTCCGTGCTCCATTGACTTGAAGTTTTTACGCGCATTCGAAACTCAACAGTTCTCAATTCAAGTTCAGCAGCCAGCTTGCCGGGTTCAATTTAAGAGTCAATCTGTTGGAGGTTCAAGACCGTATATCCTGTTTGATCCAAGAGCTTTATTCAGGATCAGGGAGTGGAATTGCGACCGAAACCTATTATGGCCCTAGCCACTAGGGCTGAATGGCCTTACCCACCGAAGTGTCGAACGAAAAGCGCAATTACCGGCGCTCAGCGCGGGAGCGGAAGTATATCCAACCTGTTGTTCAGGTGATTCTTAGCTGTCTTGCCGCTCAAGCCGATGCAAAGCCTATTCCCCGGGTGGCCTTCTCCTGCGTGACCAGAGGAAGACTCGTTACTCCTCTTTGCAGAACATCTCAAGCTCGTCTTTCGCAGACGGCGTGTCCGTTTTTTTGACGTGCTCCGGGACACGCCGGGATTGCGGTCGGGCGGACAAACCTGTGGGTTGAAAACAAAACAGCGGCGGTCACATGACCGCCGCTTCCGAAGGGATAGATATTTCGGACTTAATTGTTCGGATTAACTTCGTTCCACGACGTGACGATGTAACCGCGGATCGGGCCGAGTTTGGCCAGGGCTTCGTCGTAATGGAATTGGACGCCGCCGTTCATCGTCACTGTGTTCACGATGCAGGAACCAATGAAACTTCCGTTATTTCCGAAGCCATTCATAGCGAGTGCGGCGGAGGGAGCATCGATGGCTCCGCTAAAGTCGCCGTTGCCGGAAACGGAGATGCTGGTATTGGTCGGCAGGCCGTAATACTGGAAGTTGAGCGCGCTGCCTGGATTGACTATACCGTTGCCGGCAATCGTTACTGATGCCGCCCCAACATACATTGTGAGCGTCGCGCCGTTGGCAAGGGTGATGCCGTCTTTGCTGCCTGAGAAGCTGACGGTGCCGCCGGCCGGGACATAAACCACGGCATTACCTGTCACGGTGATGTTGCCGGAGAGGGTATTGAGCTTGAAATAATTTGTAGTTCCCAATAAGCCGCCGGTCAGAACGTTTCCGCCTTTGGTGCTGCTGTAGGCCGTGTTGATGCTGTTTAAGGCCGCTGTAGGGACACTCACGGTCCCGAATTCGACATTCATATCATCGGTAGCGTGGCCGGCTTGGATGCCTATTGTCGGCACCCAGGACGTATCACCGACCGAGGCCCATTGCTTAACCTGGACGGTGCCACCAGGACCGGTCGCGACACTGCCATAGACCCAGGCATTGTTGACATTGACGAGTTGACCGTTAGTTGCCACATTCCCACCGGCCTTCTTCTTACTGCTGTCGTATTTGCCGCCAGTGTTGTAGGTGCCGGTCAGATCGGATGAATCAAAACTGTCGGTGACAATCCACTTTCCGTTCATGTCGATGAGGCCTTGGGCCGCCATGGCCTTGCTGAAAAGGGGATCGCTTTTGGTTATCACGCGCACTTTGCGCTTGGTCGTCGAGATATCAGGCGTGAATAAAGGGGCCAACCCCACCGCGCCCAGGATCATTCCATAGGGACTGCTCAGTCGGTTATCCGGCGCAGTGGCGAGGTTGGCCGGCGACGGCGTGTAGCCAAAGCACTCGATGATCGGCTGATCTGGTTGACCGGGCGGCGGCAGCTTGATGCCCACGTCGTACGAATAGGCGTTGCGCGCGTTTTGCGTAGAGCCGTTTCGCAGAGTGGCGCTGGTGTGATAAAACCCGTCGGCAGCGTTAAAGGTCCAGCCGCTTTTGTCCATGTTGGCGGAGCGGTAGTATTGGAGTGCGGTCAGCGCCTCTTCGATGCCTGCTTCCATGACGGGGGTGGAGGTGTTCCACGCTTGCGAGCGCAGAGTGGACTGATTTTGGACGGAGACCAGGGTGAGGTAGCTGGATAACGCCACGCCGACGATGAACGTGAAGAGCATGGTCGCCAGCAGAACGTTGCCTTGCGGTTGTTTGTTGATTTTGATTTTCATAATTCTTAGCGGCTAGGAGGTTAAATGAAATGACTCAGGGTTTGCGCATGACGACCTTGGCGGACTGCACGCTTTCAGTGTTGGCGATGCGACCGCCCAAAATGCCTCGTTGGCAAACCCAGGTCAACTGAACCAGCTTGCAGTTCGACGGAACTCCGTTGGAGTAAGTATCCCATTGCCCTCCAATCGGGTTGCGGGCGAAAATGCCGAAATTCAGAGACGTGCAGTTCGTCAGCAAGACCGTGCTTCGGACGCCCAACGTGCGGGTCAAGGTTGTCGCGCCTGCGTCATAAAAGTAGGTGAGGTTCAGCGTATTAGTGGTCGTCGGATCGGTCGTCTGGAAAACAAGCTTGTTTGTGTCGTAGCTGGACAAGAAGTCGGCCTGCCGGATGTCCGAGGACATCGTATCGAGCGCGTTGCGGCTTTTATTGTCCAGATCGACATAATTGGCCAGCGCTGCGAAGCTGCGCGCGCTGAACAGGAAGAGGGCCAACACCGCGGCCAGCACGATGCTGCCCACGCCGGTGGCAACCATCAGCTCGACTAGCGTCATGGCCTGGCAACGAGCCTTATTGGGTGTAGATGTAATTGTGCAGTCCATAATGCGAGACCAATGTTCTCATGTCGCGCTGACGTTGTACGTTGCCGGACGTCCAGTTGACCTGAACCACGACCAGCTTCAGATCACTGGCATAACTGGTACTGCTCAGGGGAGCGGGCACGTCGGAAATCGTCATCGTCCCTTGATAGTTGAGGCCTTGATTGGTTTGCGCCGCCGGGTAAAACGTGGCCGTGAAAGTGGGGGGAATAAATCCGGCGTTGGTGATCTGGTCCCAGGTGTAGAGCCGGATGGTTTCCATCTTCTCCTGCAGAATTTGCGTGGCCCGGAGATTCTCACGCGACACCTGCACGATGCCGAAGCCCTGCGTCATGCCCACATACAGGGTGACAAACTGGACGCCGATGATCGCCACCGCCACCAACACTTCCATCAGTGTGAAGGCCTTCGACCCGGCTTCCGCTCTTCGTTGACTTGAAATTCTTATTTTCATTTTGAACCTGTCTCGTTCTCAGCCAAGGTGAATAGCAATCGACTTGCCGAGTTCGATTTGAGAAAAAGCGCCTCTTCCTGATTGAATGCCACACACTATGTTCATTACAAGAGCGTTAAGCCAGAATAGAGGAATCAAAAGTTGCGCAGAAAGGATTATGGCCCTAGCCACTAGGGCCGAATGGACTTGCTCGCGGAAATGCTGAACGAAAAAGGCGGCAACCTGGGAGCGATGACTGAGCTGTAGCTTGTCCAAGTTGTTGCTCGGGCAGGTCTTAACGGCTGTGCCAGCCCGAGCGCAAGCCGATCTCCTTGTTCGTCTTGCCTTGCACGACTGGCGCAAGGACTCGTCAGTCCTCTTCGGACAACCGGGCGAATTCGTCTTTCGTGGACAGCGTGTCCGCGTTTTTGACACGCTCCAGGGCCCGCCGCGTTGCCGAGGGGTTGAGCCTCGCGGGTGGATGCACGTTGCCCGATCCGGCAGAAGGAAGTAAGGAACTGCCAAACTGTGTGCGCGCTCGCACACGCGACTGGGAAGTCGCGCGAACGGGCAGACAAGGATGTCTGCCCTACGTGTCACTCGTCAGCTGAGACAGCCGACGCGACAGTTCAAGCGAAGTTCGTTCCGAAGACGAGCGTCCCTGGCAAGAGCAATTGCGTAACTGAACCGCAGGGACTCTGGTTTCCCAGGCCGGTTTTTAACCGGCAGGATTTCTGCCTACAGTCAGCCAGTCGCCCCGCAGCACGAAGCGAAACGATGGCGTGCCAGGAGGCAGTTTCAGAGGATTCATAAAATTGTTGTCGAAAGTCCAGTTGCGCACGGGCGGATTGTAATAAGTACCGGTCCCCTTCCAAAGGCCGGTGGCAATCTGGCTGTAAAACATCACCACCATCGAGCCGTTGTAGGTCAGGCTGTACCCGCTCCAGTTCTCCAGAAAACGCGGGAAGTTTTCCACGCCGCCGCTGTAGGAGCTGGGGGTGGTCTTCACGATGCCCGCCAGGAACGCGGCGTTGACGGTCGTGCTGGTGGCGGCATGGAGGTTGCCCAAGGCGCTGGTGGCGTTGGCGGCGTCCGTCCAGCCGGTGGACAGCACGGTGACGGCATCGGCGACCAGGGAAGCGGGTTTGGTGTGCGTCGTGTCCGAGCCGCTCGAGGTGCCGGTCGAATCCTTGATGTTGAAATCGCCCTTGACGTAAAGCGGGTCCTGAGTGGCCACGGTTAATCCGGCATTCGGGAGTTGCGAGCCATTGATCAAACGAACGCCCTTTTCCGTGTTGGCCGGGACCTTTCGCTGGTCGAGGACGTAAATCGAACTGGGCTGGCGCCCGTAAAGCGCCCACAAATTGCCTGCGCCCGTAACGACGCTGGAGTCGTCTGCCCAGGTCTTGAATTTACTCACGTCGATGTCAACGACGTTGACCCCCTTGAGCTCGCGTCCGTTGTAAAACTTGTTGGTGTAACTGGTGACCGTACCGGCAGGCAGACTAAGCAAGGTGGCGCCAAGATTCAAAGAACCGCTCTTGGCGGTAACATTGGTATCGGTGACCGTAATGAGAACGTCGGCCTTGTTGTAGTAGCGCTCGTTGGCAAGCGCCGGGTCAGTGTCGCCGCCGACGGGCGGCGGTTTGATAATCTCGTAAGCGGTAGTGGGATCGTTGCCGCCGGCGATGGGGAGGGTCAAGGTTGGCGCCTTGGAATCATGCTCTGCCTGGTACAGGATCGTGCCGCCACCGGGGTCCGTCTGCGGATCACCGGGCGCATGTTGGATAAGGATTAGGCCGGAGGCCGTGACGTCGCTTTGAAAGGTGAGATTGGCGTCGGGCATTTCATAAATGTTAGCGTTGCTATGGACCCGGCCCGTGACGATCATGTTCGGTCCCGGCTCAATTTCCAGGTCAACATTGTAGAAAATGGCGCTTTGAAAGGCCGGGATCGAGGAGGGTTGAATGTTCTGTTGAACGCCTGCGGACACGTTGAACCGCCCCTGGCTATCGCGGGCGTAGGACACAATCTGATACGTGTCGGCGATGGCAGAGAGTCCTGCGTACTGTGAGTTCAGCACAGTCCAGTTGGTCCGGGTGCCTGGAACCAGCGCGACGTAAGTCTGGTTGTTGCGGCCTTGCCCATCGCTGAACACATAAGAACTCCAGTAGCTGCTGTCAGCGGCCGTGGGAACCGTGGTGCAGTAAGCCGTGCCTTGACTGTTATTATAGATGGTGTTTTCACCGGTGCTTTGAAAGTCCTCGTGGAGGCGGGCAAACACCTTTTCGGTCGCCGCTTCCGCCGCCGCGATGGTGCGCCAGTACTGGTTGTTTCGAGCGATCGTCAGGGCGTTGTTTTGACTCCAGGACAGCGCGCTCGCGAGCATCAAAAACGCGATCACGATCAGCGTCATCACCAGAAAGAGGGAAGACCCCTCTTCGGTCTTTCGGGTGCGGGCCAGGATTGTGTTCATAAATGGTTGCTAGGTTCGTTTGGTTATTTTGGTGGAAAGCTGGTAGAAATCGTAGTAATTCCCGGGTCCGATTCGAATGATTGGATACTGGATCTGAAAAAACTGCAGCTTCATAGAGATCACGTGATTGGCTGTTTTGAGGGTGTTGGTGTTTCCAAAGGCGTCCTCGGCGGTAAAGACGCCGCTGTTGGTGATGTAGCTGGCCACTACCGTTTTGGTGGTGATTCCGTTGAATGTCCGCTGCAACTGGTTGGTGCTCGAGTCCCAGTAGTATCGAACGAACGTGTTGGTGTTCGTGCTGGCGTAAATCTGAATGGCGCTGCCCTGCTGCGGCGTGTTGTCGGTGCACTCCGTGAAGTTGGTAGGACCGAGACCGCCGTTGCCGATTTTAATAATTTTCGCCGATCGAATTTCAGTGCATAGAAGGTCGATCGCTTTGCGCGCGTCGTCGCTGGCGCCCAGTTTCGACTTGGTCAATTCGAACAGCTTCATGCCGTAGAATTGGACCGCGAGCACCCCGGCCAGGGTCATGATCATGACTGTAATGGCGATCATCACCTCCACCAGCGTGAAGGCGGATGGCCGGGTCTTTTGGCTCCGGTCGAAGCCCGAAAAGTTGAATGGTGTTATTTTCATCGGTCAGGAGCGCGATAAGTGGCAATGGTGTTCGTATAGAGCCGTTGTCTGAAGGA
Source organism: Verrucomicrobiota bacterium (assembly GCA_003219345.1). GTDB lineage: Bacteria > Verrucomicrobiota > Verrucomicrobiia > Limisphaerales > AV2 > AV2. The sequence continues at coordinate 10,450 of QHOP01000047.1, read as the reverse complement.
CCAGACGCAATCGACTTGAATCATTTTCAGCGGGTACCCGACGACGGCTTTAAGATCGGTGATCGTGGTGAAGTTGGTGGCGTAGGCGATGTTCGTGCCCGAGATCGGCATATCGAGACGGTTCGTGGGAACCGTCGGAAAATTAGTGGCAACCAATTCATCCAAGGGCTGGCGCGGCTCCCATTGTGCCGCCCGGGTTTGTTCGAGGCGCTGAGTGGCCAGAGCCTGGGCGGCCAACGAGAAGGCCGACCATTCCGCCTGTCGGGTGGCAAAGATGTACCCAGCAACCACGCCGGCCATTGACATGGCGGTGATGGCCATGGCGACGGCAACTTCGGCGAGCGTGAACGCCCGCTGTGCGCGCGCGCGGCCTTGTTTCAGCAGCTCTGTGCTCGGTCGGCTTGAAGTTTTTACTTTCATTTGAATCTTGTCTCGTTCTCTGACTTTCTCTGCCTAATTCTCAGGCGAAGTTTAGCAACCGGCCTGCCTAGTTCGATTTGAGAAAAAGCGCCTCTTCATGGTTGAATGCCACACACTATGTTCATTACAAGACTCTTAAGCGCAAATCGAGCAATCAAATGATACCCAAAAGGATTTATGGCCCTAGTCACTAGGGCCGAATGGACTTACTTGCTCGAATGCTGAACAAAATAGGCGGCTGCTTGAGAGCGGCGGGTGAGCTGAAGTTTGTCCAGCGTGTTGCTCAGGTAATTCTTAACCGTCTTGTCGCTTAAGCCGAGTGCCACTCCGATTTCCTTGTTGGTCTTGCCTTCCGCGACCAAAGCCAGGACACGCCGCTCCTGTGGCGAGAGTGAATCCAGTTTGGTGGTGGAGGGAGTGTCCGGGTTCTTGACGCGTTCCAACACACGCCGGGTCACCGCCGGATCAAGGATCGATTGGCCGGCAGCGACGTTTCTGACGGCGTGGACCAAATTTTCCTCGTCAATTTCTTTGAGCAAATAACCGTCGCCGCCGGCGTCGATGGATTCCAAAACGATTTCTTCGTCGGCAAAAGACGTGAGAAACAGGACGCGCGTCTCAAGCTGCGATTTGCGGATCCGCCGGCACGCCTCGAATCCGTTGCCGTCGGGCAGCCGGACGTCCATCAGCACAACGTCCGGCTGCAAGCGGGCCGTTTCTTCCACCGCCGCCGCCATGGTGTCCGCTTCGCCCACAACTTCGATCCCCGCGTGGCGGCTCAACAACGTGTGCAGTCCAAGGCGGACCACTTTGTGGTCGTCCACAATCGATTTCGTCCGCCCGCGCGGCGATGTTGCGCAATCCGTGGCCGCGGTTTGCCGGGACCGTTTGTTCAAAACCCGTTCCATCATCCTGCACCTCCAGCCGCACGCATCCATTCTCTCTTTTCAATGAAACGACCGTGCGTTGCGCCCGGGCATGCCGCAGACTGTTGCTCATGGCTTCGCGCGCGATCTGAAGCAGGTGAGTCGCCTCGCGCGCATCCAACTGGTCGGCCGCCTGCGGATCGACGTCGAAGGAAAACTGTGCGGCGTGCGACTGGCTCATGGTTGCCACGAGTGATTGCAAAGCTGTGTTGAACTCACGCCCTTGCAATGCCTGCGGTTCCAGCCCGACAATGAAATTTCTCACGTCGCGAATGATCGCGTTCAAATCCGCGACGGCCTTGGTCAGCCGCGCCTCCGCGCGGCACGCGTCCTGTTTCATCAGATTTCGGCACTCCTGCAAGGCCAGGCCGACTGCATAGATGGACTGAATGATTCCGTCGTGCAAATCCCGCCCCAGTTGCACGCGCTCATCCAGCGAGCGGCGCAGTCGGTGTTCGCTCTCCTGCAACGCCTCCTCCGCCTGTTTGCGCTCGGTGATGTCCCACGCGATGCCCTGCGCGCGGTGCGGTCCGCCGGACAATTGCTGCACGCGCAAATTCACCCGCAGCATCACCCGACGCCCGTCTTTGGCCCGCATTTCCACTTCGCAATGCGCGTTGGGCGCGCTGGCTTTGAGCTGCTGTAAAATTGCGCGAAACGAATCCTGATGAGCGGGCGCGACCAGTTGCGCGAAGTTCAGCTTCACCGCCTCGTGGCGAGGGTAACCGAGGATTTGTTCGCCGGCGGCGTTGAGCGAGGTCAGATTGCCCTCGAGGTCGAGCGTGAAGATGATGTCGTGTGCGTTTTCGAACAACTCGCGGTAATGCTCCTCCAAGGCCGCCTCGCGCCGGCGAATCGTTTCCGTCTGCTGCCGCACGTTCCGCCGGATGATGCCGACCCAGATTATCCCGACCAACACAAACGCCACCAGGAGGAACAGCGCCCAGAATAATTCCGTGAATTGCGTCATCACCGGAGGCTGATTGGGGGTTGCCTGCGCCCAGGCGGGTAATGAAAGAAAAAGGACTGATCTTGACAAACAACGCACTGTTCGCCCGCTTCGCGACAAGAATCGACCCAACCCGAACGGCAAAGGCGCTGCAGTTTGACTTCCGGCTGTGCGCTTGCTGTTGCTTCTCACGTTGAGGTCACAAACGTTTCGCCAGTTCCGCCTGGCTAGCCGCGAAAATCTCTTTGTGGATCGAGTTGCCGTGTGAATCCATGGTCACGACGGCCGGGAAATGCTCCACTTCGAGTTCCCAGATCGCTTCCGGCGAGCCGAATTTTTCGAGGAAATAAACGTTGCGAACCTTTTCGACGCACTCGGCCAGCACCTGTGCTGCGCCGCCGACCGCGTGGAAATAGACGCAGCCGAATTCCTTGCAGGCCGCAAGCGTTTTGTCACCCATCCCGCCTTTTCCAATCACGCCGCGAATCCCGAATTCCTTGATGATGTTGGCCTGATACGGCTCCTCGCGCGTCGAAGTGGTTGGGCCGGCCGCTGTGACCTTCCAATTCCCCTGTTCATCCTTCAGCACCACAGGCCCGCAGTGATAAAGGATGCCGTCGCGCAGGCTCACGCCCGGCGGCAACCGGCCGCCCTCGTGCAAATACTTATGCACCGCATCACGGCCGGTGAACACCACGCCGGAAATCAGAACCTCGTCGCCGACTTTCAGGGCGCGGATTTTTTCCTCGGTGAAGGGGAAGGAAACGTTGGTCATGTTGAAATCCTCTCAATTACCAAAAATCAGAGAGTTGCCGTACGCCCCATGCGGCTGTTAAAAATCTTGGCGAGGCTTAACCCGCATATTTCGCAGGACTCGTAGCTGCCGACGTAAGGAGGCGGATCTGACCGCGGCTGCCGACACTCCGCCTCCTTACGTCGGCGGCTACAACCTGTCTGGGTTTCAATCGGTCTGCGAAATATCCGGGTAAGGAGTTCCGTTGGCATAAGAGTTGTGATTCGTGGCTACTCAATACAGCCACTTCACAATCTTCCCACCCGCATCCAGTGTCACACCCTGTCTTCGATACGCCCAGCACATGTAACTGACGCTCACGAAAAACGACGCCGGCAAACGATTCACCGCGCAGATTTTCACACCGAGCAAAGTCGTCTTGCCGCCGAAGCCCATCGGGCCGATGCCCAGCTCGTTAGCGGTCTTCACAATGTCCTGTTCCAGCGCGTCCAGTTCCGGCACCGGATTGCGGTCGGGAATCAATCACAGAAATTGCCGCTTGGAAAATTCGTAGCCGGTCGCCCGGTCCCCGCCGATGCACACGCCGAGGATGCCCGGTCCGCAACCTTTGCCCTGCGCCTGCAACACCGCGTCGAGAATCACTTTCCGGCAGCCGCCGAGGTCGCGGTTCGCGTTCAATTTTTCATTCGGCAACGAGTATTGCGCGCCGACGTTTTCGCAGCCGCCGCCTTTGAGCACGAGCCGCACGCTGATTTCCTCCGGGCGATGCTGGTGGAAATGGAACGTGGGAGAGCCGGGGCCGACGTTGGTGCCGTCGTTGACGCCCGTCAGCGAGTCCACCGAATTCTGTCGCAGGTAGCCTTTCTTCGTCGCCTTTTTGACCGCCAGGCAACCGGCGTCCTCGAACGCAATCTGGTCCATGGCGACCGGGCCATCGACATAAAACAAGATGCTCCCCGTGTCCTGACAAATCGGCTGCGACTTCTGTTTCGCCAGCGCGATGTTGCGATCGATGATCTTCATCGCGGACTCGGCGATGGTGCCTTTCTTCTCCCTTTCCAGCGAATCGAGGATGGCTTTCTGCACGTCATCAGGGATTTCAGCGGACGTGCGGCGGATCAATTCAATCAGGGAATCCTGCAGCGCGTTCATACGGGTCAACCGTAAGGTTTGCCGCCGTCAGTGTCAACGCGGCGGCACGCCACTTTTTCATCGCCACTGCGCACGAAATCCGTTACATCTGGCATTGCTATGAGTGAACGGACTGCGCCCAAACTTCCCAAATGGCCATTTTTTCTCGGTGACGTGCTGCTCGTGACGCTCGCCTATTTGATCCTGGGGGCTGCTTATGCGCATGGCAAATGGCCGATGAACACCTGGCAAAATCTTTTCTGCGTGCTCAGCCTGAGCCTCGGTTGTGTGCTCGGCGTGCTGCCGTTCCTGCTCGAATACCGCGCCGCGATGAGATTGGCCGAAGCCGACCGACTCACCAACGCCGTTCTGCAAATCGAAAACCTCGAAATCATCGGCCGCCAGATCACCAACGCCACTGCCAATTGGCAAACCGCTCACGAACATTCGATCCACGCCGTCGACACCGCCCGTGAAATTGCCGAAGGCATCACTGCCGAAGCGCGGGCCTTCAGCGAGTTTCTCCAGAAAGCCAACGACACGGAGAAAAATCATTTGCGCCTGGAGGTGGACAAATTGCGCCGGTCCGAGGGTGAATGGTTGCAAATTCTCGTCCGGATTCTGGACCACATTTACGCGCTTTATCAGGCAGCGGTTCGCTCCGGCCAGTCCAACCTCGTCGAACAACTCGGCCTGTTCCAGGACTCGTGCCGGGATGTCGCCCGGCGCGTTGGACTGGTCCCGTTCACCGCGATACCTGGCGAGTCTTACGATTCCAAGCTGCATCAACTGGCCGACTCCGGCGCTGTGCCTGCGGCCGAAGCGCGGGTCGCCGAGACCGTTGCCAACGGCTACAGCTTCCAGGGGCAGCTCGTCCGTCCGGCGCTCGTCACCTTGCAGCCAGGTGAATCGCCTGAGCCATCCGCACCCAATGCCTTCCCGGCGTCCGCTGGTGGCGAAAACCGGACGCAGTCTGCGACGGAGGAAGAAAATTCATCGGCGAACCCGCCAGAGACGGAAACGGAAGGCGAAGTTTCGGCGACGTCGGAGGAAGGCGCGCAAACCCCGACCGGGAACGCCGAATCCGCGCAGGAGTTTGCCCGCCAGGAATCGCCGGATTCCGATAAGGAACAATTTCGATCCTGAACAACCGCGCTTCGTTGTTGCCGGGAGCGGACGTCAGCGCACCGGCCTGGTTTGCGCTGGCGACAGGAAGTGCAACCAGGATTCTGTTACGTTCCGTCGGTAGATGCGGCTTAGCGCCAGGCCGTAGAGTTTCACTTGCGGCCTGTAGAAGTCTGTTTTTTCCTCCAGCTCACCCTCGCGCAGATGATCCGTTTTGAAGTCCACCAGCCAGATTTCTTTCGGCAAAATGACCGCCAGGTCCACCACACCCTGCACAACGACAAACTCATCGTCCGGCAAACCCTCATTCACCGGCAGCCTCAGCATCAAGAAATCCGACGGCGACATTCTTGCCGTAAATGGCAGTTCGCGGTGAACATCCCGAGCTGGTTGCGCGCGTATTCTGCGCCCCAGTTCTGATTGCCAGAACGCCAGCAACGCCTCGAAGTCCAGCGCGGCCATGGCTTCGTCCGACAACACCCTGGCTTGGCGCAGCCGTTCCGCGTCGCTTTTCAAGTCCCGCAAGCTGGCGACCCGATCCAACCGTACCCTCTGCAAAAGCAGATGATGCGCCGTGCCGATTTCAGCAGCCGAGAGTTGGTTCCCGGATTCACGCGAATGCAAACGAACTCGAGGCTGGAGGCGCAAGGTTGGAAACAGCGGACGCGCTTCGTCGTCGGCTTCGTCGCGTAAGCGTCGCCGCAGCGCGGACACGGAAGTCTTCGCCGGCTCAGTCGTAGCGGCAATAAACGGGTAGCGCCATCCCAATCGCCGGCGCAGCGCCGCGAGTTTGGCTTGTTCTTCAGAGTGACTCGCGTCCGCGCGCGCGAGTTCCCCGCCCGGAGACGGGTTGGCGGTGGGTCTTTCGGCCAAATCAGCGGGCGAAGGTTGGATCGGAACCTGCCCCACGCATCGCGTTTCGCTCTTGTCGTAAACCGTCCATGCCAACAGAGCAGTTTGACCGCTCGTGGTCCAATCGGAATGGCCGGTCGCCGACGGCAGCCAGCGACCGAGCCAGTCGAGGTAACTGTTCGCCGCGGCAATCTGGTGTGCCGGCCAGTGCGCCGCCGCCTCTGCCGGCCAATTTTCCAGGACTTTTTTGCGCGACGCTGTTCCGGCCAGAATCAACCGATCGCGCGCCCGCGTCATCGCCACGTAGAGCAGCCGCAGCTCCTCGCCCAGCGCTTCCAGGCGCTGCCGCCGTTTCGCCAGCCAGTAAGGCAGGCTCGCATACCGCTGGCCCGTGTGCGGGGGCTTCACCAGCGGACAAAGACCGTAGTGTTCGTCCAAAATGACGCCGCTTTTCAGGTCGTCGAAGTTGAAGCGTTTGCCAAGGTCCGCGAGCGCCACCATCGGAAACTCCAGTCCCTTGCTCTGATGGATGCTCATCAACTGCACGGCGTTCTCCGTCTGGGCGAGCGCCGGCTCGGTCTCTGCTTCCGCGTCGCGCTGCGCTTCGACGAACTTCAGGAAGCGGAATAGTCCCTGTCGTTGGAACTCGTCGAACTGTCTGGTCAGCGCCAGCAATCGCCGCACATTCGCGCACCGCTGCTCACTGCGACGTTGCGTGAGCAACCAGGCTTCGTAACACGTTTCGTCGAGCGCCGCTTCGAGGCATTGCGAGAGCGATCCCTGCCGCGCGATCTGCCTCCATGCTGCGAACGATTTCGAAAACGCGTCCACTTTCGGCCACGCCGACTCCGCGCGCGCAATTATCTCCGCGTGGGGAAGCTGCGATTTGAATTTTGACACCTCGCGATGAAACCGTGCCAGCGCGACCAGCGGCGAGCGCAACACAGCGAGCAACGGCGCGTCCTGCAACGGATTGTCCAACAGCGTGAGCAAGCTGAGCAGGTCGATGATCTCCTGGCTTTCGTAAAACCCGCCGCGCGCCACCACCAGCGGCACACCAAGCGATTCGAACACTTTGGCGTAACTCTCCGCCTTGTTCCGCGGCGAACGCAGCAGGATCACCATGTCCCGCCAATCCACCGGTTCCAATTTCCCCTGCTTCCAAACCGGATGCTGTTCCTCGCGCAACTGGCGAAGCCGCAGCGCCACGAGCCGCGCCTCCATTTCCGTGTTGGTAAGATCGGCCAGGTCGTCGGCGTCAAGGGCTTCTTCGTCGTTGCCGTTCTCCGGCTCGTTGCCGGTCAGATGCAGATGCAGTTCCGCTCGCGGTCGCGGATCGGCTGCCGCGGACAACGCCGCGCGTTCGTTCGGAGCGCCGAAGCTCAAGCGCGCGCTGTCCTCATAAGCCACGCCGCCGACCTCGCGCCGCATCAGCCCGATGAACAGGCGGTTCACGAAATTCAAAATCGACTCATGACTGCGGAAATTGTCGGTCAGTGGAACGACCTGGCCACTCTCTTCGGGACCCGCCCCTGACCTCTGCCGCGCCGGACCAGTTCCCTTCCCGGGAGGGGTGAGGGGTGGGTTGATTGTAGCTTCCAGGACTTCCGCCTGGTTATCTTTCCAGCTTTCGGCATACCGCTGGAAAATATTTGGATTCGCGAGCCGGAACCGATAAATGCTCTGCTTCACGTCGCCAACAAGAAAACGGTTCGCCTCCGCGCCTTCGCGGCCCAGCGCGCGCAAAATCGAGTCCTGCGCCTCGTTGATGTCCTGGTATTCGTCCACGAACACCAGGTGCAGTTTTTCGCGCCACCGTTGCGCGATGGGGGTTGGACGTTTTGCCTGTCGATCCCGGAGCAGTTGCAGCGCGAACTGTTCGAGGTCGTGGAAATCGACCGCGCCTCTATCCCGCTTGGCGGCCGCAAACTCCTGGCTGAACTCCTGCGCGAGCCGCAGCAACGCGGTCATTTGTGGACGGACCCAGTTCCAGTCCTCGGCCAGGGGATCGGTTTCCCCTTCCACCCTGGCCAGCGCGTGCAGGAATCCGGCATCGTCGAACAGCTTTTCCAGGGGCTTCCGCTGCGCAGTTTTCTTTTGGTTCGGCCAATGTTCCTCGTTGTCACGTTCGAGGAGCGCGGCCAGGGCCGCGGCGATTTGTTCTCGTGAAGGGTCGGCAGGCGTCTCGCGCAGAATCCTGGCGCACTCGCGCGCGTTCGTGTTTTCTCCCGGCTGCGCTTCGAGCATCGGCGCGCATACTTGTCGCCAGTCTTCAAAGCCTTCGCGAAGCCAGGTCGCCCATGGTCGCGGCTGAGATTGCTCCAGGGCCGAGAACTCCTTTTCAAACCAGACCGTCGGATCGCTCAGCGTCTGCGTGAATTCGTGCACGCGCAAGACGAGATCGCGAATCGGCTGGTCCCAGCCGCGGCCATGCTCGTGGATGAGCTGCTGCACGGCCTCGCTGAGCGCGTCGTCACCGGCGTAATGCTTTTGCAAGAGTGCCTGGAGCGTCTCCCGCGCGACCAGTCGCGCTTGTTCGGCCGAGAGCACGGTGAGTTCGGGGTCGAGGCCAAGTTCGTAAAAATGTTCGCGCGTCAGTTGGAGGCAGAAGCTGTGCAGCGTGGAAATGCGCGCGGTTTCCACGAGCGCCAGTTGCTCGGCGAGCCACTCGTTCTGCGGTTGCGCGGCGGCTCTTTGCTCCAGCGCTTCGCGGATGCGCTTTCGCATCTCCGTCGCGGCGGCCTCGGTGAATGTCACCATCAAAATGCGGTCGAGCGGAACCGGATTCGCCTCGTGGCACACCCGCGAAAGGCAGCGCTCAACCAGTGTGCTGGTCTTGCCCGTCCCTGCTCCGGCCATGACGAGGACGTTGCCATTCGCCATGATCGCGCGCTGCTGATTAGGGGTCGGCTCGCTCACGGTGCCTCCGAATCGGATTTCTTCAAAGTTCGATACACATGCGTCCACGGATCAATGCGGCAGACGGCGCGATAATCGCAATGGTCGCACGCGGTCTGGCTGCCTTTGCGATACGGGTCCACTTTGGCGTCGCCGGCGAAAATGCCGCGGCCCATCCGCCGCAACAGCTCCTCGACCTGGTCCAACAGGGCGGTCAGCTCGTCGGCTTCGATCAAGTCTTTGAAAGTTCGGTTGGGTTTATTCCCCTTCGCCAGCTTGTAATTGAATTGCCCGCTGCCCTCAGGCTGCAAATAACGGCGATCCAGTTGCGGCAGCGCCTCCAGGCTGAATCGTCCCGTGTGCTGATACGCCAGCCGGCGCGCTTCCCTCGCGGCGTCCAGAACTTCGCGACGGGTTTTGCCGCTTGGGTAACTCCCGCGCAGATTCACATAAAAGACGCCGGCGGGAATCAATCGTTCCACGCCCAAGACCGAGCCGGGATTGGGCAGACGGCGCAACGCCGCGAGGTAAGCGGGCAGTTGAATCTGGACGCCGTGCTCCAGCAGCAACGGGTCAATTTTCTTCGCGCCCGATTTATAGTCGATCACCACGCAGAGCGTGGCGGCGCGTCCGGGACCGCGCGCCAGGTCCACGCGATCGATCTTGCCGCGGAACGCCATGCGATAGCCGGTGCCCAGGTCAATTTCCCACGCGGGCAGCGGGTCGCCATCGTTGCCGAAAGCCAGTTCGACGGCGTGCGGATCGAAACTGTAATGCTCCATCCAACCCACGGCCGTCTCGATGAAATCCTGCAACGCGAGTTTGAGTCGGCGCGCAGCGAAGAGGTTTTGGGCGTCAGCGCGGAACATGCCTTCGCGAAACGCGCCGATAAGCTCATCTGCGATCCGGCCCACCCGTTCGCGCGCTTCCTGCGGCGTGAGGTCGCGCCAGCGTTTGCTCTCGGCGCGCAGTTGCTCGTGGAAACGGGCGAGGACCTGGTGCTGAAAACTGCCTTGCTCGCGAACATCGGCCTCAAACAGTCTGCGCTCTTCCGCGCGCAGGCCGGAGCGCACGAAAAACTTGAACGGACAGGCGGCGAACTGCTCCAGCGCGCTCGCCGAAGTGCGGAGCACCGGGCCGTAGAGTTGCGCCGCCAGCGCGGGCGAGAGCGAGTCAGTCGGGCCGTAAGCGGCCAGAGCGAGCAGCCGCTCCCGAACGTGAATAGCCACCCCTGACTCCTCCCAGGCGTGGAGCAACGAACCGCGCTGGTTCCGCTCGGGAGAATCAGGCGAGGAACCGTCCCGGTTCCTCTCCAGGGAAGGGGCAGGCGGGTTGGGTGGATTCGCCGGCGCGGCTCCGCCGTTGACGCCGGAAATCTGCGCCCGACAGGCTTTG
>QHOP01000520.1 GCA_003219345.1 Verrucomicrobiota bacterium | reverse complement strand
ATCTCCGCGCGCAGCCGGTTGATCGTCAACCGATGAATCCGGGCCAGCAGCCGGCGGTCGCACCATTCAAGTTCTGTTGCGTTCGGATGAAAACGTCCGCGTAGAACGAAGCCCTCTGCTTCCAAAGCCAATAACGCGGCGTCGATATCCGTTTGCGACAACAGGAAGAACTCGGCCAAGGCACGCGCGGAGGCAGGCCCGACAATCTCCATTCGCCCGCGGACCAATTCGCGGATCGCTTCGTGGCATTCCCATGGCCGTTTCAACTCCGGCTCTGGCGGAACAATCGGCGGCTCAACGGACGAATCCTGATAAACAGCTTGGAGCATTGGCAGCCGCTCCGCAGCAACCCAAAATTCCCCTCGCCGCCGAGTTGAGGGTGCGATTGAGTTTTCCGAAACCGTGTCCGCCTCCTCACGTCGGCGGCTACGTTCGGCCGTCAAACGTCCGGCCCGTTTCTCCGCCATGAGCGATTCAAGCAGCGGACCGCCGGCGTGGCGCAGGCTTCCAGCCTGCGGGCTGGGCGGGCTTCCCTGCCCGCTTTCGGGACTGACGGCAAGGATGCGGTCCGAACTCGCAGACAAGGATGCCTGCGCCACACTGCGCTGCACTTCCGCTTCCGTCATCACTCCCAGGAGCATCAGCGCCTCGTGCAGTTCATCGGCATTCCCGGCCCTCGGCCACGCTTCCTCATTCACCCGTTCGATGGCGGTCGCGTCGAGAATGCCAAGTTCTCGATCCGCGGAGGAACTGCTCGCGCGTCGGGTGTAAACCGCTTGTGTCCGCCGTTCTTCCAGCGGCGCGTTGTCCAGAAACGCATAGGGCTTCGCGTTAAGGATCTCGTGCGCCAGTGGCGATGGCTCCGGCAAATCACGCGCGATGCATTCAATCGCGCCGCCTTCAATCCGCTTCAGCAGTCCAACCAACCCGTCAATGTCCATTGCCTCCGTCAGGCAATCTTCAATCGTCTGCCGAACGAGTGGATGGTCCGGAATTTCGCGGTCGCCTGTGATGTTTTCGAGACAGGCGAGTTGATCGGGAAACACACTCGCAATGAGGTCCTCTGCCTCCATGCGTTGCAGCGGCGCGGGTATTCTGCGTCCGCCCCGTTGGCGCGGGAGGGCCAGAGCGCGCGCCGCGTTCCAGCGCCAGCGGATAGGAAACATCGGCGCGTCCAACAGCGCCTGCACCAGAAGGTCGCGGACCGTCTCGCTGCTGAGATAACGAAAGACCTCCTCGAGTGGAAAGGAATGTTGCGTTCCGAGCGAGAGAACAATTGCGTCGTCCGTCGCCGCTGCCTGCAATTCGAAATTAAACGAGCGGCAAAACCGTTTGCGCAATGCCAGTCCCCAGGCGCGGTTCATCCGGATGCCGAACGGGGCGTGGATGACCAGTTGCATTCCGCCGGACTCGTCGAAGAACCGTTCCATCACGATTTTCTTTTGCGAAGGAATGACCCCGAGCGTCCGGAAAGCCGCGCTGAAGTAATCAGCGACTTGGCGGGCGCCGGATTCGCAAAGACCGGTCTCAGTCGTGACCCAGTCCGCAACAGCCTGGTCCTCCCTCACCCCCGGCAGTGAACTCGCCGAATCTTGATCGCGCACCGCGCCCTTGAACCGGTGAACTGCCCCCTCACCCTTGCCCTCTCCCCCTCGGAGGAGGAGAGGGTGCCCTAAGGGCGGGGAAGGGGGAGGTTCACGGACAGAGACAACACCTCTGGACTTGTGCGACGATTCGACGGGTGTGGATTCCTCCAAGCGCGGCGCGCGATTCTCCCTCTCCCTTTCGGAAAGGGAGAGGGCCGGGGTGAGGGTTTGGCTAACCTGACTTTCTCTACTGGAGAGAGAATTCGGGAATTTTGGCGAGTTTTTTTTGAAAAAACTGCGAATTCCTTAGCAAATCCGCACTTTTTATTTTCCAATTCCAATGGTGCCAGACCTACCCTCTTTTCACTCCTTGGCCCCCTGATAAACTGGCGGCCCAATGCGCCAGCGCTCGCTTTTCCTTAAGTGCCATCCACGAGTGAAGGATGGGAAGGAACATCGCTATTGGAGTATCTGCGAGAATCGACGCACGGAGGATGGCCAGCGCTTTCAACGGCAGGTCATCTATCTGGGTGAAATTAACGACAGCCAAAAAGCTAATTGGATCAAACAGATCGAGGTGTTCGACACGGAAGCCGAGGCGTACACCACGCTGGCCTTGTTCCCGGAGGATCGGATCGTCCCCAGTGAAGTGGCTCCGGCGATTCAAATTCGTCTCAGTGAATTTGAGATTGGTCGTACCCGGCAGTGGGGAGCCTGCTGGCTGGCCTTGTGGCTGTGGAAACTGCTCAAACTCGATGAGTTCTGGACCGAGCGGCTGGAGCCCAGCCGGGAAGGAACGCAGTGGCGATTGATCCTCAAAGCGCTGAGCGTCTATCGCCTGATCGATCCGGGCAGTGAGTGGCGCTTGCATCGGCATTGGTTTGACGCCACGGCCCTAGGCGATCTGCTCGGGCCGGATTTTGAGCTCGGCTGTAAGGAGAACCTCTATCGGACGCTGGACAAACTGCTGGCACACAAGCAGGCGTTGTTCACTCACCTGCGCTCGCGGTGGGAAGATTTGTTCCAGGCCAAGTTCGAAGTGCTGCTCTATGATTTGACCAGCACCTATTTCGAGAGCGATCCACCGTTTGCAGAAGGGGACAAGCGCCGCTTTGGGTATAGCCGGGACAAGCGCCCGGATTGCGTCCAGGTGGTGATTGCGCTGGTCATGACGCCCGAAGGATTTCCCATCGCCTATGAAGTCTTTGCGGGGAACACTTCGGACAAAACGACCTTGGAGGGAATGCTGCAAAAGATCGAAACGCAATATGGAAAGCTGCAGCGGATCTGGATTATGGATCGGGGAATTCCCACCGAAGAAACGTTGGAGAAGATGCGCCAAAGTAAACCGCCGGTGCAGTATCTGGTGGGCAC
>QHOP01000046.1 GCA_003219345.1 Verrucomicrobiota bacterium | reverse complement strand
TACGCGGCGAAGTTGGCGCTCGAAGTTTTCTGGCCGCTGTGCGGGCGCGGTCCATTCCGGCCCGGGGAGCAGTTCACCGAATATTTTTGGTTTGGCATCGGACTGGTGAACAATTTTCTTTTTGGCGTTTGGTGGGCGCGGCGCCATTTGCTGAATGATTTCAGGCTGACGGCGACCCAGCGCTACCAAATGGAAAAATCCGGCTGGTTCAAGCGCCTGTTTCGCGGCAAGGATGAGGCGCCGGCGCGGGAAACGCTGGTGGCAGTTCAGAATTGAACGGCCTTGGACGGTGTTGTCGAATGCGGGAAACCGTTGCATGATCTTTCTGCCGATTGTTGAACGTGAGTTGCGCGCGGCGTCGCGCCGCCGCGGCACGTACTGGAACCGCGCGTTGGCGGCGCTGGCGGCCATCCTCATTTTCGGCGGGGCACTTTTTTTTGAAGCGCACCAGCCGCCGAAAGAACTGGGCAAAGACATCTTTAACGCGCTGGCAGGACTGTTTCTGTTTAGCAGCCTGGTAGCGGGCATTCGTTACACCGCCGACTGTCTGAGCCAGGAAAAGCGCGAAGGGACGCTCGGACTTCTGTTCCTGACCGACCTGAAAGGATACGACGTCGTGTTGGGGAAGCTGGCGGCCACCTCTTTGAATTGCTTTTACGGTTTGCTGGCGATTTTTCCCGTCCTGGCGATTCCACTGCTGCTGGGGGGCGTGTCGCTGGGAGAGTTCTGGCGGATGTCGTTGGTGCTCGCGAACGCGCTTTTTTTCTCTCTGGCGGCGGGAGTGTTTGTTTCAGCGACGAGCCGCGTCGCGCGGAAGGCGATGGCGGGCACGTTCGTTTTGATCCTGCTCATCCACGCCGGTCTGCCCACGCTGGGCGTCTGGCTCGCCCAACACGGACAAGCCAATTCCGTGAACACGGTTTTTCTGCTCCCGAGTGTTGGACGCGCCTATGCGCTGGCGTTTGACACGCTGTACCGCGCCAGACCGGATGAATTCCGCTGGTCGATCCTTTTCACGCATGGATTGGCCTGGATGTTTCTCGCGCTGGCCAGCATTGCCGCGCGCAATTCCTGGCAGGACAAGCCTGCGGGAGCGTTGCTGGCCCGCTGGTGCCAGCGCTGGCAGCGATGGAGCTACGGCAACGCCGCGCAGCGAGTGGCCTTTCGCACGCGACTGTTGAATATCAGTGCTTGTTTCTGGCTGGGTGCGCGGCAGCGCCTCAAACCGACGCTCGTCTGGGCGTTTCTTGGCGCGTTCGGCTGCGTCTGGGCCTGGGGCGCTTTCAAATGGCGCGAGGATTGGCTGCAGGAGGGCACTTATCTGGCGACTGCGCTCATCCTGCACCTCACCCTTAAACTCTGGGCCGCTTCAGCGGCCTGCCAGCGGTTCGGCCCCGACCATCGCAGCGGCGCGCTGGAACTTTTGCTCTCGACGCCGCTGACCGTGAGGGAGATTTTGCGCGGCCAACTGCTCGCGCTCAAACGACAATTTCTTTGGCCGGTCCTGGCGGTCGTAGGAATTGATTTCCTGTTCTTGTTGGCCGGAGCCAGGCGACTCAGCTCAGCGGGGGACAACTTCTGGGTCTGGTTTTGTGGCGCGGAAATGGTGCTGTTGGCGGCCGACGTTTATGCGCTCATCTGGGTTGGCATGTGGGTTGGTCTCATCTCGAAGCGTCCCAACCGTGCTTCCGGCGCGACCATCGCCCGCGTGCTGGTTCTGCCTTGCGGCGTGTGGGCAGGACTGCTCATTCTTGCGACCTTCACGCCCCTCTGGCACTTGGTCGAGGACCAATGGCCGTTTTATCTTGGGCTTTGGTTTGCGCTGGGAATGATTACCGACATCTTTTTTTGTCTTTGGGCGAAGTTTCGATTATTGCGCGATTTGCGCACGGTGGCGACGCAGCGGTTCGTTCCGGGACGGATGTTTTTTGCCTGGATGAAACCGGGCCGCACCCAGTCAAGCCCGTCATTGCCGACGGCCGTCACCAGCGAGATCTGATATTTGTTGGCGGGCGCTGATCGCCGTCGTAGTCGTCAAGGTGACCAGGCGCCGAACGAATCGCTCCAGGTCCGCCCCATACGTCGCTGAATACGGTTTCACTCGGCGCGAAATTCTGACCTTGGGACCGGTTGAATGACATTTCTCCCCATCGTTGACCGCGAACTGCGTGTGGCCGCCCGGCGCCCGGTCACGTATTGGACGCGGCTGGTCTTCGCCATCGCCGGCGCGGGAATAGTAAGCCTGGCGTTGCTTTTCGCGGCCGCGGCGCAGACCGGCGCGACGGGAATTGGAGGTTGGCTCTTTTATTTTTTGAGCCTGCTGGCGCTGGGCTTCAGCGCTTTCGCGGGCGTATTTCTGACGGCCGATTGCCTGAGCGAAGAGAAACGGGATGGCACATTGGGGCTGCTGTTCCTCACCGATCTCAAAGGCTACGATGTCGTATTCGGCAAGCTATTGGCACGCTCGCTCAGCGCGGCTTATGGGTTGCTCGCGATTTTTCCCGTACTGGCGATTACGTTGACGATGGGTGGGGTAACCGCAGGCGAGTTCTGGCGCATAACGCTGGTGTTTCTCAACACCATTTTCTTCTCCCTTGCGGCCGGGATGTTCGTTTCCTCCCTGAGCCAGCAAGACAATCGAGCCGCAGCAGGCGCGGCGGGTTTGATCGTTCTTATCGGCGGCGCGCTGCCGCTCGTTGAATTCGTTCTCAACAAGGCGGGGTTGGCTGCTCGTTTCGCGCTTTCTTTGCCCAGCCCGCTTACCGCCTGGCAACTGGCGTTCGACGCGCCCTTTCGAATGTGGGGACGAAGCTTCGGCTACTCACTGGTGCTGACCCAGGCGTTGAGTTGGCTGTTTCTCATTCTGGCCGGTGTTCAATTGCCGCGCCTGTGGCGGAGGGGCTCGGGATCGATTTCACTGACGGGCCGCAAGGCGGCGGTCGCCTCGGATACCGCGCTGTGGCGGCGAGCGACCGGACGAAGGCCGTTGCTGGACCGGAATCCGGTCTATTGGCTCACGACCCGGAAAAGCCAAATGGCTTGGGCTTCGTGGGTGGTGTGGGTGACGCTGGTTGTCGGGTTCGCCTGGTTCTTCTACCGTGATCCAACTATTGCCGTCGTCGCAGGGCAACACGGCTGGCCAATTCTGCTGGCTCTGCTGAGGATCTTTGTCGGCGTGCAGGCGTGCCGATTTTTCGCCGAAGCCCGCCGGGCCGGCGCGTTGGAACTATTGTTGTGCACGCCTCTGACGGTCGAGGAGGTTCTGCGCGGTCAATGGATGGCATTGCGACACCTTTTTTTCGTCCCGACCATTGCCCTGCTCTGTGTGGGGATCATGCCGCTGATCTTTATCTTCCGGGTCGATCTGCCCAATGCATTCCCCGCCTGGATCATGATGGGAGGGATTTACCTTTACGCGGTCCCGAAATTGATTTGCGATCTGCTGGCTGCGGCGTGGGTGGGCATGCTGGTCGGATTGACGGCGAAAAGGCCGAATCTCGCGCCGGGGTTGACGGTGCTGTACACGGTTGTTCTTCCGGTCGCCGCGTTTTGTGTTCCTGACGTGATTATCAGTCTGCCTCTGTTGCTTTGGGCGCGCGACAAGTTGTATCGCGAACTGCGCGCCTTAAGCAGCCCCCGCTACGTGCCGGTCGCGCCGTTGTATTCAACGGGCCAGCCCCGGCCGACCCGACCGCCGGTCATTCCGGGCTGATACCATTTCTCGAAGAGCATCGGAGCATTGCCGGAACCCTCACCGGCCTTCGGCCACCCTCTCCCCTCAACCGGTGAGGGCAGTTGCTGCTGCATCGCAGCGTATGCGTTATTGCTCCAAACATCACCTCGACCTGGTACGGGTCATACTTCGGACGCAATCGTCCGGCTCGAATTCCGAACTGCTACCAGGTAGCGACGGTTCTTCGGGCCTTGGATTTCGAGCTTCTTTTGGGTTTTGACCGTTGAACCACGGATTTCCAGTTCAGCGGTCTTCCGCGACGAAGCCCGCGATAATGGGCCGGTGGTCCGAAGCGGCGCCCCAGTTCGGCAAAGCGAGCACGTACGTTCCATTCGTCTGCCATTCGCGCGCCATTCCGTGGTTTAGAAGGATGTAGTCAATGCGGCTGTAGGCGTCGTCCTTCGCGAAGTAGTAGGTCCAGGTGATGTTGCGCGGCGGGCCGTGGCCGTTGGGCGCGCTAAGATCGTCACCATTGCGCTCAGCCGGTCGAGTATCAATCAGCGTGTTCTTCCCGCGCCCGATAACGGTCCTCACGGGCCTGGAGTCCTTCAGGTCGTTGAAGTCCCCCAGAACGATCAAGTTCACGTTGGGATTCGTCCTCAAGCGCGTGTCGATGATCTCGCGCAAAACGATTGCCTCCTGTTCGCGCAGCTCGGCCTCGTCAGCTTCCGGCACTTCGCGCTGCGATTTCAGATGCGCCGCGACCAGTGTGAATTTGTAGTTGGTATTGACTTGTATGTCCACCTCCGCGAATCCGCGGCTGACGTGAAATCTCCGGCCATTGAGGAGGAACACCTCGTTCGTGTGCGGCCGGCGCGCGACGAACGGCAGCTTGCTGAGGACGGCGACGTGGATGTTGGTATCGAATCCGCTCACATGTTCCCAGTAGGGAAAATCGAGACCTTCGGATTTGAGCGACGCACGCAGTTCGAGCAGCGCGTTGGTGTTGCCCATTTCCTGAAGGGCGACCACGTCGGGTTTCATGGCGCGGAAGGATTCGCGGATCTTGGCCCTGGCCGCTTCGGATTTGGGCCGGCGATGGCCGGCGGGTTCGTTGAGATAGTTTTCGAGATTGTACGTGGCGACGGAAAAAGTTCCGGCGGCGAACGATGAGCGGCTCCGGGCCAAGGCTAAAAGGATTGCGCCGCAAGTGACAAGCGCGCGGACGTTCATCATGGCGTCAACGTATCAGGCATCGACGGCACAAAGTCAAAGAGCTATTGGCGCCAGACTGCGCGGATTGCGGGAATCGGTATGGCATTCGAGTCATGGCAGTTCAGAAATTGATTGATCCAGCGCGCCGCAGAAAATTTTTTGCAAAACCGGCAGGGATTGCTACTGTTCAGCCATGTTCAGAAATAACGAGACCGATGCGGTAGTTCGCCCTGCGGAGTCGGATGGAAAACAACGGGCGAAGCTCCACGACAAACAGAGCGAACGGGATTATCGCGACCTGCGTATCGACAAGGTTGGCGTCCGAGGGATGCGCTTTCCGATCCAAGTGCGCGACAAGGCGCGCAGTCTGCAAAACACGATCGCTACCATCGGCATGTACGTGGATTTGCCGAAGGAATTCAAGGGAACCCACATGAGCCGGTTCATTGAGGTGCTTCACGCCCACGGCAGCGTGGTGCACGTGGAGAACATCACGGACATCCTTTACGCCATGCAGGAAAAATTGCGGGCGGCCACGGCCCACCTGGAGATGGAATTCCCTTTTTTCCTCGTCAAAAAAGCGCCCGTGTCGGGCCGGGAAAGCGTGATGGATTACACTGCCCGCTTCGATGCGACCGCTCGCGGGAAGGAAATCGACTTTGTTCTGACCGTGCAGACGCCAGTGACGACGCTCTGCCCGTGCTCGAAGGCGATCGCCAGACACGGGGCGCATAATCAACGCGGCATCGTGACCGTACAGATTCGTTCGCGCCGCGCTATTTGGATCGAAGATTTGATTTCGATCATTGAAAGTTCGGCCAGCAGCGAGTTGTACTCTTTGTTGAAACGCCAGGACGAAAAAGCGGTCACGGAGCGGGCTTATGAGAACCCCGTTTTTGTGGAAGACCTCGTCCGCAACGTGGCGCTCAAACTCAATACTCATCCGGAGGTCACGTGGTACAAAGTCGAGGCGGAAAACCACGAGAGTATCCACAACCACAACGCTTACGCCAGCATCGAAAACGGGTAGGGCGTGCCGCACGGACAAGAGTTTGAGTTCCAGGTAAATCGGTCTGAACGCGCCTGCCTCTTTCGCCATCAAATTTCTCAAAAATTTTTGTGGCGCTTTTGGTTTCCTTTGCTACATTCACGCGCTCTTAATGGCGTTGGTTTGGACCAACCCGGCGAGGTAACACGCGATACCGTACGAATGTACTGATTGACTAACCGTGACAACGAAGAAGAAGACCATCAAAAAGTCGGCCGCCAAACCGGCCAGCAAGGCATTGGGGTCAGCTACCGCCGCGGCCATCCTCGGCAAGGCCACGGCGCCGGCCCGCCGCCGTTCGGGCAACGGCGCCGTAAAGATCAAACCCGAATGGCTGAAGTATTACAACACCCTGCTGGAACTCCGCGAGCGGCTGCTGAATCAGATGAGCGGCCTCGCCAAGGAGTCGGCGGAAGAAATGCCAGGTTACAGTCTGCACATGGCCGACTCAGGAACAGACAATTTCGACCGGGACTTTGCGCTCAGTCTGCTGTCCTCGGACCAGGACGCGATCTATGAAATCGAGGAGGCGCTCAAGCGAATCGAGAAAAACACGTACGGCATCTGCGAACTGACCGGAAAGCCGATCCCCAAGGCGAGGTTGGACGCAATTCCGTGGACGCGGTTCACGGTCGAGGCCCAGGCGCAGCTCGAAAAGGAAGGCGCCTTGCGCCAGCGCCGCTTGGGGACGCTCGGTTCGGTGGACTCGGCCGGGGCCGTCGAAGTTGAAGAGGAAGAGGAAGCCGAAGAAAAGCCGGCCAAGGAAAAGGAGTAAGAAGCATGCCGCGAGAAATGGTCACGCTCGAATGCACTGAAGCGCGCAAGGAAGGCAAAGCGCCTTCCCGTTACCTGACCACGCGCAACAAGAAATTGAAGACAGAAAAAATTGAGCTCAAAAAGTACAATCCGTTCCTCCGCCGCCACACGTTGCACCGGGAAATCAAATAGGATTCATGCCGCGCAAGACCAACATTGACAAACCGAGCCGCAGTTCGCGGGGAAGAGGCGTCATGGAAGTCCGCACCCCGCGGCCCAAGCCGAAGATTGATTTCACTGCCGATGCTCTCGATTACAAGAACGTCAATTTGCTCAAGCAGTTTGTCACTGAAGCCGGCCGCATCCTTCCTCGCAAATACACCGGCCTGCCTGCCCATTATCAGCGGCGCCTGAACCGCGCCATCAAGCGCGCCCGGCAGATGCTCCTGATGAAATAAACCGTCTTTTTGCACCTTCACCGTGGGTGAGACGCGGCGCCGCATACTTTTGTGTGGCGGAACTGCAAATCATTTGCAACAAGTTCGGGGTGCGGCGACCGCGATCGATGTTCCACGAACCTGTCGCGATGCGGACCGTGCCGGAGCGTTCTGCTGAAGACTTTGTTTCATAGCAAATCGATTGCGCCGTTGCGTGGCGAATAATTCCGACGGCTCAACCGCACCATGATATTGCTTACAGTTTACTGCGCGTTGATTATTCTGGCCTCTTTGGTGGGAGGTTGGCTGCCGTTGCTGGTGCGGCTGACGCACACACGCGTGCAACTGGCGACGAGTTTCGTTGCCGGCTTGATGCTGGGAGTGGGTGTCTTACATCTCGCCCCGCATGCGTGGGAACAGTTTCACTCGGCGGACCTGACAATGGGCTGGATGCTGGGCGGGTTTCTGACCATGTTCCTTGCACAACGCTACCTGCACTTCCATCATCACGACGTGCCGGAAGAGGCACCCGAAACGCACCGACACGGCGAAGGGGAGGCTTCTGCGGGCCACAAACAGGGGGAACAGAGCCGGGAACTGACGTTGGCGGACAAGTCGGCGCGGCATCTGTCCTGGATGGGCGCCGCCTTTGGCCTGACGCTTCATACGTTATTGGATGGCGTCGCACTCGCGGCCAGCGTAGAACTTGACCGACGCGTGGGGTACACGCACAGCCTGCTCGGATTCGGAACCTTTCTGGTGATTTTTCTTCACAAGCCGTTTGACGCTCTGGCGGTCGGCACGTTGCTGGCCGTCGGTGGGACGTCAAGGTCGTTGCGCCACTGGGTCAATGGCCTGCTTGCGTTGGCGAATCCGGCGGGTCTCTTGTTGTTCTACCTGGGCGCCGGGCGGTTTTCGCAGGCGGCGCCGCATTTTCTGGGCGCTGTGCTCGCGTTCGCGGCCGGGACTTTTCTGAGCATCGCCACGAGTGATTTGTTGCCGGAATTGCAGTTTCACGCTCACGACCGCGGCAAGTTGTCTATGGCTTTGCTGGCAGGCGTTGGCGTTTCTGCGTTGATCGGTGGCCTTGAGACGACCGGGCACGGCCACCATACTGAAGCGCAGCCGCTGGAAAATCGTATTGAACATGGGACCAACAAGTAAGGTTCGCTCGAGTATCGCGCCTGGCAGGGCCGTCCTGGCCGGCTCCGCCGATGGCGCAGTTGCAGCCATCCCGGAGGTTTCCTTTTCCTGCCAGCGCGCGTTGGACAAAATCAAGCGCGACGCGGCTTGGACCGCGTTGCGGCCGGGCCATCGTCTTGACCTTTTATCGCGATGTTTCTATTAATTTTGGGTCGCGCCGCCTCCTCCTGTTGCCGAGCATGAAGACGCACTTGTATTCTAAAACGACGCGGCAGGAGCCGTTGGCGCATTTGACCAGTCGGCTCCGCAAGCGGTCCCGTAGAGTCACCGGTCCGCGCCAGGCCATCCTCGAAATTCTGCGCCAACACGCGCATCCGCTGACCAACAAGGAAATCTTCGCCGCGATGCCGAAACGAAACTGCGATCTGGCGACCGTTTACCGTGCCATGCACCTCTTGGAGGAAATGGGCATGGTTAAACGCTTTCATTTCGGGGACGGCGCGGCGCGGTTCGAACTGGTGAGTGAAGGCGATGATGGACATCATCACCACCTGGTTTGCGTCCGCTGTTCGCAAATTGTGGAAATCGAAGACTGCTTTCCGCATGAACTGGAGGAAGAGATCGCGGCCCGCAACGGTTTCAAGGCCATCACACACAAGTTGGAGTTTTTTGGCGTTTGCCCCCAGTGCCAGTCGCCGTGACGGCCAAACAACTCGCGCGTTTCGAGACAACTAACTGCCCTCAACGGAAGATCGGGCGAATTAGAACCTGGTTCGGCGTTTGTCAGATCTCGGGGGGGCGTCAGCTCTGAGTTTCTGAGGCCCAATCGCCCAACTTGAGGTATTCCTTTACTTTGCGGCGTTCGTAGCGGTGTCTTTTTGGTTTATCTGGGCGGTCATCGACCTGGCGGAAGGGATGTTTGGTGTTGCGAATCACGTCGGTAATAACATCGAGGGTCTTCGTCATGGCTCAGATCCTTTGTTGATCTTTTTGAAACCACCTCCAGCGAAAACAATGCCAGCCTCCCTTTGGATTTTCCCGTGTCGTCTTTGTTAACGCTGCCATCACGGTTTTCGAAGTTGTTTCAAGATAATCTGACCTGCCCGATAGTCAAATGTTCAACCTTGAAGAAGTTTTTTTGACCAAATGCGCGAAACTAACCAGCCGCATCGAACCAGAACCGCGACAGGCTCATCGGGCGAAAGCGAATGCTCCTGACTGCCATTCCTTTTCTTTTCGCGTGGCGATCAATTTCAATCCTGCTGCGGCGTAACCCACCTGGACCTGCTCAAATTGTGTTTTGAGAATGCCTGCCGAAATAAGTGTGCCGCGGGGTTGAAGTCGATTCACGATGCGCTTCGTTTGCTCGACCAGCAGGTCATAAGTCAAATTCGCGCAGATGACGTCGAGCATTCGCCTTCGCAACGCGGACGGCCGAATGGTCGAGGTCGAGGGCCTGAATCGGACGGTAACCCAGCTTGGCCGCCGCGATGGCAAGAATCCCGGTGCCGGTGCCGATGTCCAGTAGGGATTGCCTCTGTCCTTTTTGTCGGCAGGCCACCAGTTGTTCCAGACAAAATGCCGTTGTCGGATGTTGTCCGGTGCCGAAACTCAAACCCGGATCAAGCACCACAACGCCTTGACCTGCTCGTGGTTTACATTGGCTCCAGCTTGGCTTCACCAGCAGTGCCTGACCGAATTCCAGTGGCTTGAAGTGTTTTTTCCACGACTCGGCCCAGTCCTGACGGCGGATTTTTCTGATCGCGACTCTGCCAGCATAAATGCCCCGGCCGCGCTCCCGGATCTGTCTCAAGCCGCGGCGCAGCCGAACGCGTATTTCAGCCTCGGGACACGACCGTTTCGGCCAATAGATCGAAACCGCGGTTCTTTGCGTTTGCGCGTCAGTGTAAACCGACGCAGGTTCTGCGAATATGCTTTCGAGAAGTGCGGCGATGGCCTCTTCCGCCTCAGCGGAAGTGGTCACGGAGATTTGCCAGATGGGGCTACCCGGCATGACGCAAACTCCTCTATTGTTGTCACTGGGCATTGCCGGCCGCGGCCAAAGCGGCTTTTTGAGCTTGGAAAAGCTGCTGAATGCCTGCTTTGCCATACGCCAGCATGGCGCCAAGCTGGCTCTCGTTGAACGTCGCTTCCTCACCAGTGCCTTGAAGCTCGATGAATTCACCCGCTTCGGTCATGACGATGTTCATGTCCACTTGCGCCGCTGCGTCTTCGACGTAGCAAAGGTCGAGCGACACCTGTTGGTTCACGATGCCGACGCTGACCGCGGCGACGGCTTTGAGCAACACGTTCTCGTGCAGCTGCTGATCCGCCAATAGTCTTCCGACGGCAAGGCACAGCGCGACATAGCTGCCGGTGATGGCCGCCGTGCGCGTGCCGCCATCGGCTTGCAAGACGTCGCAGTCCACCCACAGGGTGCGAGGGCCGAGCTTTTCGAGGTTAACCGCCGCGCGCATCGCTCGGCCGATCAGACGCTGAATTTCCTGCGAGCGTCCGTCGATTTTCCCCTTCGAGATGTCCCGTTGTTTGCGTTGCGGCGTCGAGTACGGGAGCATCGAATACTCGGCCGTGATCCAGCCGCCTGCGACATTCTGTTCTTTCATCCAGCGCGGGACAGTTTCTTCGACGGTGACGCCGCAAATGACGCGCGTGTTGCCCCATTCGATCAACGTTGAGCCGCTGGCGTAAGGCGCGATGTGATTCTGAAATCGAATCGGACGCAATTGATCCGGACGCCTGCCGTCGGCGCGCGGTGCCGTGTTGTCGGTTGCGGCTGGCGCGTTGGGTGCCGAAAGCCGTGCAGACATAAGGTGGCACGATGCTAATCGACTCGCCGAGGCCGGAGCAACGCTGAAAAACGGCGTTACTTTTTCGCCAGTTCGATGGCGTCGAACAAGCTCTCCAGGTTGTTCAGCGGCGCGCCTTTGGCTGGCGAAGGATTGAGGACCTGCCGCAGATACGTGATTGCGTCCGGGATGTTTTGAATGGAGCGGGGAAGGGTGGCGCCGCACGCATTCGCGTGGCCGCCGCCCTGGAGTTTTTCAGCGACTTTCAACGCTTCGCCGTTGCGACTGCGCAGGCTCACCAGAATCATTCCGTTGCCGCGACGGAACAGCGTGATTAAAACCGGATAGGAAGTTGCGCGCTGTTCGAGCAGTTGGTGAACGATCTGGTTCGTATTGCCAATGACGGTGTTGACCAGGCCGACGGCAGGGCCGAGTTCAGTAATATTTGACCTGCTCCAGGCGAAGCCAATGGGATCTTCAATGCGCCTCTTCACTTCCATCACTTCGAGCAGCGGATGGTCGAGCAGCTTCTCGGGATTACCTTCGATCAAGGCTTCGAGGTTCCAGAATTGATACGTCTTGACCAGATTGGCATAGTCGCTGGCCAGAATAAAATCCGGGTCATCCTCGAGGAACAGGTCGGCCACGTTGTTCAATTGAACCAATCGGTCCAGCCTCGCGGTCCCAAGTTCGTGTTGCTGGCACAATTCGTAGCAGAGCAGGCCGGCCGACTTGTTCACGTCATGGATCAATTGCGCATATTTGGGCGAGAAGTCGGTCGTGTGATGATCTATGATGACCCAGTTCGGCCTGTCCAGTCGTTGCTCGAACGTCAGGTCGCAGACCCAGGCCGATTTTTCCGGCAAACTGCGCTGACGCCAGTTGTG
>QHOP01000519.1 GCA_003219345.1 Verrucomicrobiota bacterium | reverse complement strand
CGCTTTGATGGTCTACGAATGGAACTGTTGGCCCAATGGAAGCCCCTTGCTTGGTCCATTGGGGATAATCTGGTACAACGGCTCTGGCGCCGAGAGCCTCGTCCTTTGTGCTATTTCGCTAGCCATGGTCTTTGCCTTCTTGTTCAAGCCGCACGCGATCACGGCGGCGATTTCGCTACTTGGCGGGTTGAACTGGCTATTCTGGGGCGTCGTGGGGGCTGGCATCGGTTGTTAGTCGCTTCGGCACTCCCCTGTTCTGCTTCTGCACGCGCACGAGCCGCCGACAATTGACACGCTGGACGAGTGCGCTTTTCAGTTAAAATGCGCACTCCCCCCGTTCGCCAGCAGCAAGCGGACAGCCGCTTGCCGCAGCCCGGCGCGGTCATCTCCCGCCTCTACAAGGGCCAGACGCTCCAGGTCGAAGTCCTGCCCGCCGGCTTTGCCTTCCAGGGCACCGTCTACACCTCGCTCTCCGCCATCGCCAAGGCCATCACCGGCTCCCATTGCAACGGCTTTCTCTTCTTCCACCTTCACCAAGAAAGGAACCAACCATGAGCCTCAGAAGCACCCAAAAAGGCACCGCTGCGGTTAAAACCGCCGCGGTCAAGACGCTGCGTTGTGCCGTCTACACGCGCAAGTCTATCGAGGAGCGCACCGAGCAAGAACTTACTTCCTGCCAGGCACAGAGGGAAGCGGCCCAGGCCTACATCAAAAGCCAGGCCCCCGAAGGCTGGATCTGCCTGCCCGAGCCGTATGGCGACGGCGGCTTCAGCGGCGGCAACATCGAACGTCCCTCCCTGGTCCCTTTGGCTCAGCGTGCCAACCGGTGACTTCACAGGCCACAGATGCGCCTCACATGTACTCGTCATAGAGCTGCTGAAACTCCCTGCTGACACCCAAGACCTCGTGCTTAAGATCCCAGAGCAACTTCTTTTCGCGTTTTCCAAGGTTGCCATTGGCAAAGAGTCTCTGCCGAAGCCAAAAAGCCTCCTCCGCGTCGATGGCGCCGTCAGTCAGCACATGATGTTTGACCGCATCGAAAAGGAATTGCTCGAACATCAAGCAAACCGATAGCGCTTCGTCGCGGATGGCAATGAGCAACTCGACCACCTCCTTGTCGATTCGGCAGTCGGCATAGAGTTCCCGGCAAATGAATCGGACTTCCGCGTCGCCAATGTTGCCGTTAGCCAAGGCCCGGGCCTTCAACTTCTGCAATTCCGCCATGCTCTGACCCTTTCAAAACAGAGGTTGATAAAAGTGGAGCTAAGGGCCTGGGAAAAAACAACCTGTTTAAGTTTTCCTCTCCGCGCGGATGGTGTAGTTCCATTCGCCGTGGAAGTTGTGTGGCTGCAGCTTCACTCGGGCGAGTTGTTCATCGGTGATCTCGATTCCCTTCGGATAGTCGTTGGTATCCAGGGCAGCACAGACTTTGAGCCCCTGAGCGGTGCGCGTATGGCCGATCAATTCGACAATCGTCTGCAAGCTTACCAGTGGCTGACCACGCCAGTTTTGGGCGATGAACGAGAACAACCGGTGTTCAATCTTGTTCCATTTGCTCGTACCGGGCGGAAAATGGCAAACGGTCACCGTCAGGCCCGTTGCGTTGGCCAACTCCTGCAGTGCCACCTTCCAAAGACGGCAACGGGCACTATTGCTGCCACCACTGTCGGCACTGATCAGCAGTTCCTGGGCGCGGGGGAATCGCCGGCGTCCCATCTTTCGCCACCAGCAGCCAATGGCGTTGACGGCGAACTGGGCCGTGTCGTGATCGATGCCCACACTAACCCAACCTTCGTTATGCAGCAGATCATAGACACCGTAAGGAATGGCTTTGCCCAAGGTCTTGTCGAGAAAATCGTGGACGCGAACTTCCTGGGGTTTTCCTTGGGGGCGCCAGTCCCGGCCGCCGTTCTTGAAATCTCCGACCAATTCCTTCTTTTTCGTGTCCACCGAAATTGCCGGCTGACCGCGTCTCTGAAAGCGCCGCACGCAGCCGTTGATGTATTCAAACTGGGCGTTGCGATCGGGATGCGCCGTCCCTTCGCGCGTCTTTCGGTTGGCCTGCAGACTGTAACCGGTCTGTTCCAGCAACGCCCCCACCGTGCGATAACTCACTGGGTGTTCCTGCTGGACCAACTCCCTGGCCAGGGTACGCGTGCTCTTGATCGTCCACTGCAACGATGCTTCGGGATCGCCACGCGACGTGGGTTCCACCAACCCTTCCAGCGCAGACCGCAAGCCAGGATCCCGCTGCGTGGCCCGCTGACGACCTGCGCCCGGACGACGGATACGATCCGGAGACAGCGCCCTGCGCTTGGGCTTCTTCAGTTCACCGATGCCTGCACGAATGGTCGTCGGCGACAAGTTCGTTGCTTGAGCCACGGCACTCACCCCTCCCCAACCGAGTTCCAAGGCCTCACTGGCTGCCCACAAACGCCGCGACCGTTCATTGAGCGCGCCCGCGAGCCGCCGAAACTTCCTGCCAATCCTGGCAATAACTTGAGCATCCTGCATGCTCGGGTCATGCCAGATCCCCCGAATTGGCACAAGGGCAAATTCGACAAGTTATTTTTTCCCAATCTCTTAGTCTTCATCTGGTCGCTAAATTCGACGAGACTGTTCCGAGGCCCGGGGAGGGCAATGAGAAAGAAATTGCCCAAACACTTGGAGAAGACTGCGCTTTACTGGTTGCGTCGTATTGACAAAGCACCCTGCTTCTCTGGGGTCACTGCCGGTATGGAAATCGTGCGCGGCTCTATCGATGACAGTTGGCTGTCATTTTTGTTGCCACACCTCAATTTATTAACAACCTGACGTAAGGGTTGACCATCAGGCCCGGGTCAGAATCATCTTGTCAGCAAGAACTGCATTCCACCAATCAGAATACCGCTGTTGTGGTTCGTGTTCCAGCGAAAGGCACGCTCTTTGCTTTCCCTGCATCTTCACACCAGCCATCCGGGGACA
>QHOP01000518.1:11584-13479 GCA_003219345.1 Verrucomicrobiota bacterium | reverse complement strand
TGGTCGCTGAGCAGGTCGCCGGGTTGAATCGGTCCGAGTTGCGTGTCGGTGAAACCTTCCTCGGTCGAGAACCAGATTTCGCCGCTCGGCCAGACATACAGTGCGTCCAGACCGTAATCGTGGTCGATGACACTGGGATGAAAACGCGACAGCAGTTGTCGATGGCTTTTGACCAGCCGTCCCTGGTCGGAAAGTATGTCGCCGCGGAACAGCATTCCGATTTGCGGCGAAACCAGGTTCGTGGTGATGGAAAAGTAAATTTCTCCGTTGGTCATGATCTGCACGGCATCGAGGCCGTAATCGAGGCCGGCGCCCACGGGCTTGAATGCAGCAAGCAGTTCCTGGTTTCGCTTCACGATGCCGTCGCGATCCGAAAGCAGGTCGCCATGGTGGATGGGTCCTAACGTTTCGCTGAACACGTCCTCGTTGAGCGAGAAGAGAATTTCACCGCCCCGCGCGATGTCCACTGCGTCAATGCCGATTTCAGGAATGCCAGGCATGATGCCGAGTTTGCGCAGTAATTCGCCATTGGGCCGGACCGTTCGCCCGCTGTCCGAAAGGACATCTCCGGAGCTGATCCGATTTGTCGGGCTTGGCCACTTTGACGCGGTCAGACCGCTGGCCGTCGAAAACCAGATCTCGCGCAACGGCGCCGCCAACAAGTCCATGTGATAGACCCGAGTGAGCGTTGCTTGTTGTGTTTCGATGAGGCTGACCTGAAGGAGAGGCCACGCGCGTTCGACCACCGGCGCATTCGTGTCAAGGGTGAAGACGTAAGCATTGGTCGAATCGTTGATCGAGGTTTGAAGCGTCATTTCTGGAAACGGCTTGATCGGGCCGGGGCTTACGAGGGTGTACGTTCCCTCCCCGATAATTCGGTACGGCGTGCCGGTTGCGTTGCCGACCGTAAACGAAATGTTGCTGAGCGCGTAGCGCGTGACCGTTCCGGTGTCTTCCAACAAAACCAAATTAAACGTTCCGCGCATCGGCAGCGGCATCGTTAGTCGTTCACAAATCTGGCAGTCGTCGAGAAACGTGCTCCCTTGGAGCAGGCGGTAAGCCCAGACGTGCTGCAGAGAATTGGTTTGCGCATTGCCGGGAAAGACTTGGGCAACAATAAGCCCGTTCAGGAGGACTGCCAGAGCGGTTTGCGTTTTCATGTGTCGCGGTGGCTTGTAGGACAACCTAGCCGTCTCCGTTCAACACAGCAAGTCCGTCCGCCCAGGCGCGTAGCCTTCGGTCCGCGATTCAGTCGAACAGCTGAAGCTGCGAGTCCGTTGGGCGGCGAAACGCGGATATGGAAAGTTTGGGGCGATGGTTCTCCAGGCCTGCTTTGCGGCAGGCGACCTGGAACAGCCCCTTGATTTGTTCGGCAAGAATCCCTTCGCCGACCATCCGTTTGCCGAACCGGGCATCATACAGCTCGCCGCCGCGAACGGCGCGGATGCGATTGAGCACCTTCTCCTTTTTCTCAGGGAAATGGCGCGTCAACCACTGCTCGAACAACGGCGCGACTGCGTGCGGCAGGCGGAGCAAAACGTATCCGGCAAATTGCGCCCCGGCTTTTACTGCCGTAGCGATGATCGAGGGCATTTCGTGGTCGGTCAATCCAGGGATGACGGGCGCGGCCAGCACGCCCGCGGGGGTGCCCGCTTTGGACAAAATTTCAATCGCTGCCAGTCTGCTGGCGGGCGGCGAGGTACGCGGCTCCATCACGATTCGCAACTCTGCGTCGAGTGTGGTGATGGAGATGAACACGGCGGCAGCGTCGTGTCGCGCCAGTTCGCCAAGAATGTCCAGGTCGCGCGTCACCAGATGATTTTTCGTCACGATGGCGACCGGGTTGCGAAATTCCGCCAGTACTTCCAGACAGCGGCGCGTCAGTTTCAATTTGC
>QHOP01000518.1:0-11570 GCA_003219345.1 Verrucomicrobiota bacterium | reverse complement strand
CATGATTTTCGTCTCAAAATCGAGTCCGGCGGAGAAACCGAGGTATTCGTGGAACGGCCGGGCGTAACAATAGATGCAACCATGCTCGCAACCGCGATACGGATTGACGCTGGCCTCGAAGCCGACGTCCGGGCTGTCGTTGTAGTTGATGATGGAATCGGACTGGTCTTTGAAGAACTGCGTTTGCGGCGCTGGTTCGTCCGGGTCATTCCAGTCCAGGTCGCGTTGGAGCGCGATCTTTTCAAAACGGTTCGGCGGGTTGTCCGCCGCGCCGCGCGCGTGAAGGGCTGGTTGAACCGGCTGCATGACCAGGATTGTGAACTGTCGCAAATATGGCTTCTCGAGGCTCGCAAGCAAGTTCCTATTCGTGCAGTTCGGCTAACTCTCCTTGTCAGCGACGCAAGGAGTGGGTTTTGCACAACAGCGGATGCGGGGAATTTCTGGTAGGGAAACACCTCATTTTATTCGAAGCAGCGCCTGCCATTATCCCACAACAAGTGGAAGACGGACTATGATTCAAACGTTTTGCGGTCATCGTGATTTGTCCGTTCCTTCGTTAATCACTTTAAGAGAGTCTTTATCAATATGACAGTCTGTTTGCGTGACAACCCGATCTCCGCACTCTTTGGAACCGTGCTCTCTTGTGTCTTCGCAGGCTGTTGCGCCGCGCTCACCTGTTGTGCTTCGACAGCGGACTTGAAGATGGATCTTCAGGCGCCTCCCTGGGACCAGCCACAGCCTCTATGGAAGCGCCTGACTTACACGATCATTGTCAGCAACGCCGGACCCGACACGGCGACGCAAGTCGTGGTGACGAACCAGGTGGGGGAGCAGTTCAGTGATCCTGTGATTACCGTTTCGCAAGGGGTTTATACCCTCACCAACCGCAGCTTGAGATGTGACTTGGGCGAGTTGGCCAGCGGCAGTGCGGCCACCGTAGCCATTGAAGTCACGCCGACGAATGTGGCCGCAATTTTCCTGGAGGCGGGAGTCACCTCCTCCAACTTCGATCCCACCTGGCCTAACACGATCTACACTTTGATCCAACTGGGTGTCGTCAATCTCGGGGTGAAGATTGAAGTCAGGACAAACAGGGTATTTGCAGGTGCGCCGTTTGCAATGACTGTCACGGTCACAAATCTCGGCCCGGACCCGGCAGAGGAAGTTTCGCTGTACAGTTCGGTATCATCAACACAACGCTGCGCCTTCGGGGAGTGCCGCTATTGGCCGGATTTCCTGGGTGGAACCTATTCCTTAACGCAGGGGGAAGTCGCTGAATTTCACGACAGCATTCCCTGGCACGTTCGTTTCGGGACGATTCCCCCCTTCGGATTCGCGACGCTGGATTTGACCCTGGTTCCCGTGCGGACAGGAGAATTGCCATTTTCCTGCAGCGCCAGCAGGACCTACTCGAGCACTGACGGGAACATCAGCATCCCCGTAATCGGCGGCTCGGGGATCATCGAGTTTTCCGTGCCGAAAACGAATGTCTGGGAGAATGCCGAGGCGGCGGTCGTGGAAGTTCGAAGACACGATGGCGCCGAGGGCGCGGTCGAAGTCTCTTTCTCGACGCACGACGATACGGCGATTGCGGGACAGGATTACGTGGCAGCCAGCGGCACGTTGAGGTTTGAGCCGGGGGAGACTTCCAAAACGATAGTGGTGCCGCTGATCAACAACGCGCAAAACGAGTGCAACCGCAAGTTCAGCCTCAGCCTGACCCAGGCAACAGACGGCGCGTTCCTTTACGGCGCAACCAATCTGTCACTCGTCATTCTGGACGATGATCTGGCGGCAAGCGGCAGCCTTGAGCCCGTGGCAGTTTCCACGAATGGCCTGGACACGGGCAACGGAGACACGGCGTTCTCGTCGTTGAGCGCCGATGGCCGCTGGTTGGCGTTCACCAGTTGGGCCGATAACCTGGTCCCCAACGATACCAACGGCCACTACGCCGATATTTTTCTGAAAGATTTGCAGACAGGCGAAATCCGACTGCTCAGCCAGAGTCGATTCGGCAATTACAGCGGCAACCGTGGTTCGGGCCTGCCGCTGGTTACGCCTGATGGTCGTTATGTGGCTTTCTTTAGCGGCGCGACCGATCTGGTCACCAACATCGTGCCTG
This sequence comes from Verrucomicrobiota bacterium, assembly GCA_003219345.1. Lineage (GTDB taxonomy): Bacteria > Verrucomicrobiota > Verrucomicrobiia > Limisphaerales > AV2 > AV2. Next base: position 9,448 of record QHOP01000518.1, on the reverse strand, counting down.
AAGGAGGACAAATATATGTCCGGGACATCATGGCCGGTGTCACCCGATTGGTCAGTGTCGCCCCGGACGGAACCGGCTTGGACAACGGGACGAGCCTCACCGGGTTTTACACCATCATGGGCATCAGCACGAACGGCCAGGTCGTGGCCTTCCTGAACGATGGCCGCAAGCTGGCCAACGGCTTGGCGCAACTGTTTGTGCGCAATCTGGAGACAGAAACCACCGTTCTTGTTTCGGTCCGATACGACGGGAGCGGTCCGGGCAACGGCGAGACGCGCGAGGCTTCGCTCAGCGCGGATGGCCGCTTCATCGCGTTTGCCAGCCAGGCCGACGATTTACTGGCTGGCGTTACGAACCCCCTGTGGATTAATCAAATCTACCTTCGCGATTTGGCCGAAGGCCGGACGGTTCGCGTCAGCGATGGCGACTCACCTCGGATCACACCCGACGGCCGTTATCTTGTCTTCGAGGGTGGCGGGTTTTCCATCTACGACCTGAGCAAATATGACGGCACCAATTACACTTCGCGCGCGGTGAGTCCGGGATTCGTCGGAAGGAAGGATTCTCCCAGCTTGAGACCCTGATCAGTGCGAACTGTCGCGGCACTGGTCTCGGCAACGACCACTCATTCAATCCCACCATTAGCGCCGATGGCCGGTACGTCTTCTTCCAGAGCTTCGCTTTGGATCTCGCGCCGGGCGAGTTTTACGAACCGCCCAGCCCGCTCGAGAGCCGTGTCAGGAACCTCTATCGCCGCGACTTGCAGGAAAGCAAAACGGTTTTGCTGAGTCAGAATCGCGCTTTGTCCGGGGGTGGCTCACTCAGTTCAGGTCTGGCCACGCAGTTTGCACAGTCCAACATCACACCTGACGGTAACCTGGCCGTCGTCGTCAGCGAGGACGATCTAGCGTACGAAGACAACAACGGGGGTGTCGATTTGTACGTGTGGCGGGCGGGCGGGCTCCGCGATAACCGACCGCGGCTGAGCATTTCCCGGGAAAGCTCCGAATTGGTGTTGCGCTGGCCCAGTGGCGCAACCAACTTCGTCCTGCAATCCACGTCCGACCTGAGAGGCTCAGGCTGGACGAACCTGTCCGCCGGCACGAACACAGTCGTTCGAGTTCAACCCGCTGGCCGCGCCTTTTTCCAGTTGAAACAATCGCCGTAGAGTAAGTACAGCCGCATGAATCAACCAATAATCAAATGGCAAAGGTTCGCGCGTTTTCAGCAAAGATTGAGCATCCCTCACCCCGTCCTCTCCTTCGTCCGACGAGGGGAGAGGGTGTGCGAGGGGTATTCCCGCGCAACTTCAATCTTTCGGGTGGCGCGCCTCACGCCGCCGCCGCCGCCACCGCGACCGCCGCCGCCGCTGCTGCCGGTTGCGGCGTCCACTTCGGTTTGATGAAGTTCTCCCAGATATTATTGGCCGCTTTTTCCCCTCGTCCCTCCAGGCTGATCAAGTCCAGGAAGGTCTGGATGTGAGAAGTCACCTTGACGTGCTCGAAAAGCTCCGCTCCGCGCAACACCCCTTCGTCATACGGAACCCAGAGACTCACGTTGCCCTTTCCTTTCGTTTCGGTCAGGTCCAGGGCGGAGATGATTTTGCTGAGGTCCGAGGCCGCGTAGGCGGAGACGCGATTGTATTGGAGCAGCGGGTCGAAGCGCATCGCCGCCGAGAAGCCCATCAGCGCGTAGGGGATGACCTGTTCCTGACAGACGGACGCCAGCATGTTCTCGATCTCGACGACGCTCTTGGACGAGGAGAACACCCGCTCGACGCTGCGACCGGGCAGATAGTTTTCGGACCAGTCATCCAGCAGCAAATCCGGCCGACTGAGACGGAAGCCCTCTTTGAACTCCTCCAGCCAGTGGTGGTTGCTCAACTGATTCTTGACGCTGAGGGCCTGGCCGGGCGTGACGAACGCCTCCATCGCCAGGTCCCAGGTTGTCCACAAGTGTTGTGGCTGGAGGAACAGCACGCGCAACACGCGCTCTACGCGCGGAGAGTACCACGAGCGAAAATTCTTTTTCTTCGACGTGGGAACGATCCGGCCCGTTTTGCTGATGAAGACGAAATCAAAGTTCAAACGGCAGTTGCCGGAGAGGTCCAGGTAGCCGACGCCTTCCTGCCGGCAAATTCTGGCTGACATGGGAGTGAGGAACGGGGCGACGACGAGTCCGTACGCGTTGGCGTAGGTCTGTTGATATTCGTGGAGTTTTGCGATCGCCTCGCGCACCAGCCGTGGTTGTCCGTTCTCCTTGACCACAGCCAGGATCGCGGTCTCTTGTCCGCGCACCCGGATGCGCGCGACGATTTCCGGTCGAGTCGGGTCCGCGATGACCCGCTGTTCTACTTTATCCACCTCGACGAACGGGATTTCGGTCAAGCACTCGCAGAGGATTTGCTCGATGGCTTCGTCGGTGGCCACGTCTTTTTGCTGCGCTTTTTTAGTCTTCATTCTTGATCTTCGATTTTTGTGTTTAGAATTGTGCTTCGGCATCGCCTCTGCCTGAGCAAGAGCGATTCCAGTCTGCGCTGATCCCGGTCCGAATTTGATAAAACCTTTGCCGACGGCCCTGTCCGGCGCAGCGGATCGAGCGTCCGATTTCCCGCCTGTCTCGCAACCAGACACACATGACCACAATCTAGGAAACTTCTTGACAAAATTGGGCTGAGGTGTTGGACTAGTACCCTCGCACACTGCTTCCGAGGCTATGCCCTGCTGATCCACCTGAGGCGACGGAGAGTGATGGGTCAACTTTCGTTGTTGAGTGCGAAAGGGACTATGCGATCAGTTCTACGGTCACTGAATGGGAGATATGAAAACCCGCGTCGCGTGAGTCCCCGGCGCGCGCTGGCTTGGATTTGCCTGCTCTTGCTCAGCGCTCGCGTTGTCCAGGCTGCGGGCAAGCCAGAGGAGGATGACGAAATCGGAATACTTCGTCTGTTCCCCGAACGCATTGTGCCAGTAAATCCTGGCAAGTCCCAATCCACCCTCCGGGCACTAAAGAACGTCTTTTCGACCAAAACTCCTGCGCTGACCAACCTGGACAACCGGCACGTCGTCAGCACTCTGCGCGCATTGCAGACCGGCACCTCGCCTTACGATACCGCTCACCTTGAAGCCTTCATCAAAGCCCAGCCTGAATCTCGCTGGGCCCCGGCCTTTAAACATGAACTTGCGCGACGCCAATTTAAGCAAGGTTGGTTCTCCCAGGCGGTCGCTGGTTGGGACCAACTGTGGCACGAACTGAAGGATCGCCGCGACCCCGGTGCTATCGAGGTCGCCAATGAAGTCCTTTCTCATCTCCTGGACGCCTACATCGGCTTGGGCAAGGCGGAGCCGCTCGCGACCTTGATTGGCGAGCAGGAATCGCGGCCTGGCAACCCTGTCATCCAGGCCAAGATTCTTCGCGCCAGACAGGCCGTCTGGCTCTTGAAACATAAGGGCGCCCAGAATGTCATGTGCGGACCGGTGGCACTCTATTGCATCCTCAAGCATAACCATCGGTCTTTCGTTCCCATCCGGCTCAACGATATCACCGATGATTACATTGCCACCGGGATTTCGCTTTCACAGCTCAAGAACTATTCGGACCATTACAAAATGGGGTTGGTCAGGGCTCGCAAATCCCCGGGTGCCTCCATCCCGACCCCGGCGATCATGCACCTGGCGACCGGCCATTACTCGGCGATTCTCGATCAGACCAATGGCACTTATCTCGTTGAGGACCGACCGATGCAGTTTCAGGGACGCGTGTCGCTCGAAGCGCTCGAGGCTCAAGGCAGCGGTTATTTCCTCATTCCTGCAGGCCCGCTACCGCCGGGATGGCAGGCCGTATCCGAGGAGAAAGGGAGCGGAATCTTCGGCCGGGATGGACTGCACGGTCAGGAGCCGTTTAGTCAATCCTGCACGCCTTGCGCCGAAATGGCCGGCGGCAACGGAGGCGGCTGTTGCGGCGGCAGCATTGGTGGCATGCCTACTTACACCTTTCTCCCTCAAATAGCCAGTCTGCGTATTGAGGACAGCCCGGTAGGCTACTCGCCTCCCGTCGGCCCGGCGGTATTCCCCGTAATAGCCTATAATGACTTGGACGACAGCAAGCCGGTTGGCACGCCGATGTTCTCCAACGTGGGAAGAATGTGGAGCATCAACTGGATCGCCTACGCCGAACTGACGTGGCGTCCGATTACCATTAATGGCAATACGACTTTCATCCCCGATTTTCCTGTCGTGGTCCATGTGCCCGGCGGCGGAACAGAGGTGAACCATTCTACGGCCCCCAATGACCGTAGCTTTGCCAGAGTGACAATTTCTACTGACGGTGTCCTTTGCACACGCACCCTCCCGGACGGGACTCGACAGTTGTTCAACACAGGAACCTTTCTCGGCCCTGCTTTTCTGGATCAGCTCATCGATCCCAGTGGAAATACTCTGTCTTTCACCTACGACTTAAACCTGAGGCTGGTTGCCGTCACGGACGCCATCGGGCAGGTTACGACTCTGGACTACACTTGGCCTGGAGATATTCGGAAGGTAACCAAAATCACTGATCCCTTCGGCCGCTTACCTTCTCGTACGACACGAACGAATTTCTCACCTCGATGACCACGCCGTATGGGAGCACTACTTTCGCGAACACCAGAGCGGTAACGCCACAAGTTTCGTACGATTACGCCCTCACGGCCATCGATCCACAGGGTGATCGCGAGATGGTGCGATATATCGAGCCCATAGCTGTCCCATCTTTAGGACCGCCTCTGCCCTCGTTCATCAATGTCGGCGGGACGAACGTCCCTTTCATTGCTGAGGATGCCCGGCTCAATTTCCGCAACTCATTTTATTGGAATAAGAGGGCGATGCAGCAAGGACCTGGCGACTTCAGCGTCGCCAGAAATTACCGGTGGCTTACCGATGGGAATTACCTGATTACCCCAATCCTGGAGGCGATCAAGGAGCCTTTGGAGAATCGTGTCTGGTTCAATTACCCGAACCAGCTTGGGAGATCAGATTACAGCTCCTTTTTTCCTTACTACGCGGGGGAGGGCGGGTTGCCCGAGAAAAAGTTGCGGATGCTTTCGGATGGCACGCCGCAATTGACGCAGACCTACTACAATGCCCTGGGACAGGTTACCAACGCAGTCGATCCCCGAGGGCGGACGACGATTTACAATTATGAATCGAACTTGATCGATTTGCTTGAAATCCGACAAAAAACCGGCCCTGGCGCGTCAGAGCGGGTTGCGGCGTTCACGTACAGCAGCAAACATTTGCCGCTGACTGCGGTAGATGCCGCAGGCCAAACAAACAGATTCACTTACAACACCCGCGGACAGGCCGTTACCTTTACCAATCCAAAAGGCGAGATTACCACGCTTTCCTACGATACCAACGGTTACCTCTTGACAATCGACGGTGCGTTGCCTGGCACGAACGATATGACCAGCCTCACTTACGATGGCTTCGGTCGCGTGCGGACGATCACAGGACCGGATGCTTACTATATAACGCTGGATTACGACGCGATGGATCGTTTGACGGCTATTACGTTCCCGGACGGTTCAACCGAGCAATTTACTTACAATCGCCTCGATTTGGTCAGCACCCGGGACCGCATGGGACGCCAAACCCATTACACCTATAACAGTCTCCGCCAACTGGTCCAGGTGCAGGACGCGCTGAATCGGATTACCCGGTTTGATTGGTGCGAGTGCGGTGGACTCTCGAGCGTGACCGATCCATTGGGTCGAATGACCTCGTGGCAGTATGATGTCCAGGGCCGCGTGACCAGTAAACAGTATGCCGATGGCTCAAAAATCAGCTATAACTACGATCGTGCCACCGGCCAGCTGAAAAGCATAGTTGATGAGAAAGGGCAAATCAGATCGTATGATTATTATGTTGACGATAATTTGAAGAGCATCGCGTACCCCAACGCGCAGGTTCCCACCCCCACGGTAACTTTTAGCTACGATTCCAACTACAACCGGGCGACGGCGATGCAGGATGGCGTTGGGACGACGACTTGGAGCTACTACCCGCCCGGTGTCCTGGGTGCTCTCAAGGTTTCAACGGTGATCGGCCCTTGGACGAATGCGATGGTGAATTATCAATACGACCCGCTCCGCCGCATGATTAACCGGACCATCAATGGCGTGGCGCAGGGTTACGCGTTTGACGCGCTTGGCCGATTGACCAATGTCGTGAACTCGCTCGGCAGCTTCTCCTATGACTACGACGGAGCGACGTTCCGTCTGCGCGAGGTGACTTTTCCCAATGGCCAGAGGAGCCATTACGACTACTTCGATAACCTGGGCGACCGCCGCCTCCGGGGCATAACCCATACCAAACCGGATGCCTCACTCATCTCGCGATTTACCTACGACTACGACCCGGTCGGGAACATCACAAACTGGGTGCAGGAAACAGGCGCGCAGAGCCAAACCTGGAGCATCGGATACGACGCCGCCGATCAACTGTTGAACCTCGTGGTAAAGCAGGCCGGCACGAATTTGATCGCCTACAATTACGGTTACGATTCATCGGGGAACCGCCTGTTTGAAGAGACGAACGGCGTCCGCCGAACTTTTATCTACAACCCTTTAAACCAACTGGTTTCGGGCCGACGAGTTGCGATCGTGGAAAAGACAAACGGCGTAGTCTTGGCTAACAACTCCTTTGTGTGGAGCGGCTCCGAGATATGTGAGAAGCGGGATTCGAACGGAGCGACAGTGCAGAGTCGGTTTTATGCCCAGGGCGAAGAAGTGACGGCCGGTGCCGGCACGACCGATTTCTTCTACACCAAGGACCATCTGGGCAGCATTCGCGAGGTGCTGGACGCAAACGGCGCTCTTGTGTCGCGGTTTTACTATGATCCTTGGGGTGCAGCGAGCACCTTGCTTGGGCCCAATACAACATTTGCTTTCACCGGACATTTCTTGCATGCCCCTTCGGGGCTGTACCTGGCGTATTACCGGTGCCTCAGCAGCGCGACCGGAAGGTGGCTAAGCCGTGACCGGATTGGGGAAGTTGCGGGGCTCAACCTTTACGCCTATCTCGGCAACAACCCTCTTAATGATACCGACGAACTGGGGCTGCAAGCCGATATAAACCTTGTGCAGGGCGAAGCTTACAGGAATGCTCAAAAGATTCCATCGGTCCCTGACGAGATAATTGTGGTGATCCATGGCAATCCGGTGGGCCCCGTCGTGAATAGGAACCACTTTTCGCCGAAGGATCTCGCCAAGCTAATAAGGAAATTGAGAAAATTTAAGAGCGCAAAAAGAGTGCGGCTGATTTCTTGTGACACTGGTCTTGGTCGTTATCCGCAAGAATTGGCTAACTGGGTGAGTAAAGAGGTGTTGGCTCCGACCAGCGCGGTCACTGTTAACCCCGACGGCACTTACAACTTGCAACAGACTGAGGAGGGAGAAGGAAAATGGGAACCATTCCAGCCCAATGGTCCGCCTTTGTCCCCCAAACCACAAGTTGAAATCAAGCTTTAGTGACAATCAGCAACATGCGGTTCCCTTCCGTTATATCAGAAATCAGCCGGCCGTCTGCGACCAGACTGCTGCTCTCAGAGGATATGGGGAACGCTATTGGCCGCATTTTGAAAGGCTTCGTCTTCCTCTTACTGGCTGAGTGCGCGCATGGACAGGTTCTGTTCCAATATGACTTGCCTGGGAACCTGGTATCGCAAGGGGCCGAGAGCCCGGGTGTGCCCGTCATTGTCCGGCAACCGGCGATGCAGGTTGTCAGCGCGGGAGACAACGGGAGTTTCTCAGTCGTGGTGGCGGATGTGGCGCCGGTCAGCTACCAGTGGCGCTTTAACGCGACGAACATCGCGGGCGCCACCGCAGATACACTCCTATTGACCAATGTGACCGCAGCGAGCCAGGGAAATTATTCGGTGGTCGTTGCGAATCCGAGCGGCAGCGTCACCAGTTCGCCCGCCATGTTGTACTGGGACTCGGTCGGCGATGGTCTGCCCGATTCCTGGAAAATCAAATATTTCGGCAGTGTCACCAACGTGACGGCCAGCGGTGATGCTACGGGGGATGGTGTTTCCAATCTGCAGAAATTTTACGAAGGAACCAATCCTACCAATGGCGCCGGCCTCAACCCAAGATTGATTGTCGATGGCTTAAACGGCTACGTCCGGGTTTCTCCGGACCTGGACAAGTTCAGTTTGGACCAGACCGTCACATTACTCGCGGTTCCCAGTCCAGGCTTTAACTTCGTTGGCTGGAGCGGGGATTTGGAAGGGGCGAACAATCCGGTCACGGTGACTATGACTAAAACCAAACGTGTGACGGCAGTGTTTGGGTTGCCTCTGGATTATTCGTTAAATACCAGCAATGTGGTTTGGCGCTCCGGCGGAGACGTTCCCTGGTTCGGTCAGGATTATGTCACCTACGACGGTGCGGCTGCAGCGCAGAGCGGTCCGATTGGCACGAACGAACAATCCTGGCTGGAGGCAACAGTTTTTGTTCCTTCGGTGGCAACAGTAAACTTCTGGTGGAAGATGGCATCGTTCACCGCCTCGCTTACCGTCTCGGTAAATGGAGCGCCTCAGAGCCGGACGCTGTCTCGATCCTCGGATTGGCAACGTGCTGGTTTTTATCTTGTGCCCGGCTACAATGTGATCCGGTGGACATACGCGCAGAACACGTTTTATTTTGACCCGGGATTTAGTGCTGCGTGGGTCGATCAGGTATCTTTCACCGCCTATCCCGATGAATATATCGACACGGATTTCGACGGATTGCCTGACCTTTGGGAGTTGACGCAATTAGAGGATTTATCCGGTTCGGGAACCGCCGATTCCGATTTCGATGGAGTTAATAATCACGATGAGTACCTCGAGGGGACAGAACCCGCCAATCCCACGAGTGTGTTCCCACGCCTGACCGTGACCGCCTCCGGGGGACGCGTGGCCCTATCGCCTGCGCTCACCCGGTACTCTTACTTGCATCCGGTCACGCTCAGGGCGATTCCCGATCCCGGGTTCACCTTCACCGGCTGGAGCGGGGATCTTGCGGGAGCCACAAATCCCGCGTCTGTGATGATGGATCGGAGCAAGACGGTGAACGCCATGTTCGCCATGTCCACGGCTAATGCTCTCGCGGAGGCTCTTGATGCCACAAATCTGACCTGGTCAACCGGCGGTGACGCCCCCTGGTTTGGCCAAAGCTCCACCAATCACGATGGCATCGATGCCGCCCAAACCCCGCTGCTTACGGACCCTGCCCAACAATCCTGGGTGCGCACCACAGTCACTGGGCCCGGGCCGCTCAGCTTTTGGTGGAAGTTCGCCCCGTCCTACGATGATCTCTTGGAATTTTCGATTGATGGAATTGCCCAGACAAACCTTTCGCTGATGAGTGATTGGCAGCGAATGACCTTCAACGTGCCGGCAGGCGCTCATGTGCTGCAATGGACGT
>QHOP01000517.1 GCA_003219345.1 Verrucomicrobiota bacterium | reverse complement strand
ATTCACGTCAAAAATTTGGAGAGGTGTTCGCTTCCCATGAACCGACCCCCCTGGCCCCTCCCAGGGGGAACTCGGCAAGCGCGCCCGGACATTGACTCCCCTCCTTCGGAGGGGTTGGGGGTGGGTTCATGGCCCCGATTCACGTCAAAAATTTGGAGAGGTGTTCGCTTCCCATGAACCGACCCCCCTGGCCCCTCCCAGGGGGAACTCGGCAAGCGCGCCCCGACATTGACTCCCCTCCTCCGGAGGGGTTGGGGGTGGGTTCATGCCTTCGATTCACGTCCGATTTTTGGAGGTGTTCCCTTCCCATAACCTCAGAGAGTGGGACAGGCATCTTGCCTGTTCGGAGCTGACAGGCTGGAAGCCTGCCCTACTCTGAAGTCGCCGACTCATGCCGTCGGCTACGGTTCATGGTCCCAATGCGCGCCAAAGCCGGGTGTTACACTCTCAAGCAATCTTTCCCATCGGGGCAAAACGACTGACCAGTCAAACGCTTCTACCCGCTGGCGGCCGTTCCGGGCAAGGCGCCTGGCCAGGATCGGTTCGTGCATGAGGCGAACCACTGCATTGGACATCGCCTCTGCGTCGGCCGGAGGCGTCAGCAGCGCCGATTCTCCGTCTTCCACGAGATAGGGGATTCCCCCCACGTTTGTGCTGACCACCGGCAGCCCGCAGGCCATCGCTTCCATCACACTCACGGGGGTATTGTCGCAATTGGTAGTGTTCAGAAAAATGTCACCGCGCGAGAGGTGGTTTGGGACATCCAGTTTGGGCACTGCTCCGGGGAAAGTGACCGCTTCATCGATGCCAAGCTTCTTGGCCGTCCTCCTGGTCTTCTGCAGGCTTCCATCGCCCTTGTCCGGCCCAATCATGATCAGACGAACATCGTCGTATTGCTTCCGAATCCGTCCGAGCACTTCAACAGCCAGCTCCGGGTTGTAAGTCTCATGAAACGCGCGCAGCCAGACTAAGTGCCGCAAAAGAGGACGCCGCTCGTGGAAAGCGTAACGTGCCACGTCCAGCGGGTTCGGCAGCAGGACGAGATCCGTTCGCATGGATCGCATCTCTGTCAGCAGGTAGTGGGAGGGACAAGTAAGAATCAACGTATACGGTTTGCCCAATCGCCGCAGAACGGCGCACGCCGCCTCCGCCCCGAGAAACGCCGGACCACTGAAGACATCGACACAGGCCACTGCGTATTGATGCCGCGCACGCCACGTCTCGATCAGCATGTTCCACGGCCTTGCCAATCGCCCAGGTCGGCTCGAAGTGACCCGGGTTGTCCAGCCACGAGACTCAAGCCTCAGAGCCAAATCACCCGAGGCGTAACGGTCCAAGCCCGCGGGACGCGGAAAGGCCCCCACGAAGAGCACCGACCTGGGAACTGTGGTCATCTCCGAGGCCTGTTGGTTGGGCGCAATCACCGAAGCATTCCAATCGTCCTTGGGCGATACCTGGTTCGGGCGGGTAATAGCCATCGGCCGGCCTTTCTAGTGATCATGCAAGCCGCAGGAGTGTTCGCCAGGAATCGTGCATGGATCAGACCCAGCAGGAACGCTGGCGCCGCCAGTCGCATTGCTGTGGTGGCCAAAAAGAGGAGACACCAAATGACCAGCGACACCACTATCGCTTTGGCCCACGGTCCCCGTGCTGTCCACCAGGCTTGTCCTGTCATCAGCAGCAGGACGCAAAGAGAGGCCAAACCCGGAAGCCCGTGGTCCGCCAGCAGACGGGTGTACTCGGTGTGAGACGCCGCCGAGAAGCCGCCTCTCAGTCCCTTCATTCGCGCGGACACTCCCACCCCGGCGCCCAAGATGGGCCTTTCCAGCCAAATCTCTAAATCTTCTTTTGCAATCTGGTCGCGACCGGTCAGGCTGGGGTTCCGAAACCGTGCGACAAGCGCTCCTCCGGTGTAGGTGTCGAGGACGGGCAAGGCGGCGCCGGTGGCCGCACAGAGAAGGACGATGATGAGAAGGACCCGTCGCGCGCTGCCCTTCCGTTGCACCAAATAGGCCGCGCCGGCACCGAAGGCAGCGCCGAACAAGTAAAGTCCGCTGCGGGAAAAGGTCAGGGCCGCTTGTGCCAATAGCCACAGAGCCAGCACAGCAAAACTGCACGCGAGGAGATTCGAGCGTCTCTCGGCGAGGCAAAAGAAGATGGCGAACAATGCTCCGAGCCCCAGCATCGAAGAGACCTGGTTGGGACCGAAACCACCGCTGGCGGCCACGTTCGACCCTGACCCGAAATCCACATCGGTGGTTGCGAGTCTGAAGAGCGCGAGGAAGGCGATGCCAATGATGGGACCCAAAAGCGCCACGGCGACACGCTGCATCTCCGCTGTGTTCAATTGCAGCGATGAAAAGCGCACGGCACATACCGCCAGGCACATGGGCGCCGACAGGTAAAAACTCACATCCTGGCGCGCTTCATTGAATGGTAGTATCGCAAAGGTGATAAACGCTGCCGGGATCAACAGTCCTAAGTAGAGCACTGGAAGCAGTGAGGTGCTGATTGGGCCGGAGCGCAGCAGGGAAACAAGAGAGACGAACCAGATTGCGTGCTTGGCAAACTCCCAGGGGACGGGTGCCCGGCACATTCGCCAGAGCACCTCGGCACCCACCATGTAAGCCACCCACCGTAAGAGTTGCTGTGAGCGATTACTCCCAACACAAATCCACAAGCCCCAAACCACTGTTGCCAGGGCGTGGACGCCCGCGAGCAAAGGAAACTGCTTCATCAGGAATGCCAGCGGCAGGTGGAGCAGAAGAAATCCCAAGGTCCAGATTGCGGTCCGGCCTTGCTCATGTGGCCCAGGTATCTGGAATTGTGCGCCGCCTCGCCGCAGAACCGGTTGATGGCCCGGCGCCCACCGCACGGCGCTTGGGGCAGACATCGCAAGTGTGATTCGGTTTAAGCGCATGCTGGTTCCGCCGAAAAAGGCATGCTCAACAGTTCGCGGACGGCGTTCAGGTAATGGGTGTAGCTGAAATTCTGTGCCGCGTTCAGTGCGTTCTTCGAATGCTCCTCCCAGCCAGCGGGCGCGCGTAAGTAAGATTCAAGTGCCTGGCTGAACGAGCGCGCGTTCCGGGAGTTGACAACCTGCCCGCACGAGAAGTTGCTCAGGTATTGAGGAATGCTTGACACTGGCGACGCGATCGGCACCGCGCCATAGGCCATGGCCTCGCTCAGCACCTTGGGCCAGCCTTCGCTGCATGTAGTGGGAAGAAGAATGAAATGGGCCTGTCCATAAAACCTGCCTAGCGCGGCGCGCGGCAGCCCGCCATGAAATTTCGCGTTTGAAAACACGTTGAGGTCGCGGGCCTTCTGTTCAAGCTGATGGCGTTCCTCCCCATCGCCGATGAGGTCCAGTCGGGCAGCGATGCCTGCTTTATCCAATTGCGCAAGGATTTCCAGGCAGATACCCACCCCTTTGGCAGATTCGAGCCGTCCCACAAACAGCAACTGCACCGGTGTGCCGAGCCGCTTGCTCCGGGCGGCTTCGGCGCCCTCCTTGAGTTCTGCCTCGGTCAGACACGGATTCAGGAAGGAACGAATATGCGCGCCTTGGTTCGGCCACCGTCCGTTGACCGTTACCAGACCACGGTGCAGCCCGTGGCTCAGCCACCAGCGCTGGAACCGATACGACCACGGCTCGGCACCGTTCCGGTTCCAGTCTCCCGCATACTTGGCCCAACGCACCTGAGGCCCTCGCAGCACAGCAAGCATCATTAGCGCGAGCAGGCTGATACTGGCCGGAGACCGAACATGAATCACATCCGCAGCGCGTCGCTCCTGCAGGATCACACGAGCGTATCCCGGGTAGCGCAGTGGAATATTGAGCTTGTCGCGCAGCCGTTCGCCGCCGGAGGGAGACACGAACCGCAGTCGGACCCGCGAGGACTGATAAGGCAGCGAGCTCGCCGGCGCGGCATCCGCGTGAAGCGGAGCAATATGGACCACGCGTTCGAACAGCGTAGCCAGATGGTCGATCTCGCGGACCGTGGCGCCCCAACCGACGATCTCGCCTTCCCGGCGATAATGAGGCGTGTGGGAAATGATCAACAG
>QHOP01000516.1 GCA_003219345.1 Verrucomicrobiota bacterium | reverse complement strand
CGTCCCGGTCGTCTTGACTTCGTCCGACGGATTGACGTGGACAAATGCGCCGGTGAAGGAAAAGGGCCAGTTGTACGGGGTGAGTTACGGAGGAGGGACTTGGCTCGCCGTCGGCGGGCGGCACGGTGTCAGTTTCTGGTTCACATCCCAAGATGGGCTGAGATGGGAAGAGAATTCTTATCGCGACCAGATGCTCTTCTCGGCGGCCTGGGGCAATGGTTATTTCGTCGCCGTCGGTGGCGAATATGTGGACTCGGCACTAAGAGTGGTTTTTCAACGAATCGAGGTCACATCCACAGGCGTCGAGGTGCGGTCCACGCATCAAACCGCGTATGAACCTCTGAAGTCGGTCGCATTTGGGCGGGGTCATTTTGTAGCCGTGGGTGGGGGCGTTTACACATCGAGCGACGGGGAAGCCTGGGCGACGATTGATTCGGTGCCGTCCTTCAAAGGAAACGGAGTTGCGTTCGGAGCAGAGACCTTCGTCACCGTTGGAAATTGGGGAGGCATCCTTCAATCCGACCCCTTGGTGAACGCAGCGCCCGCCATCGCTCAGGAGCCCATTGACTGTCACGTGGTTTCGGGCGCGACCGCAAGCTTCGCCGTGGCGGCGAGTGGCTCCTCGCCGATTCGCTATCAATGGCGAGGGCCAAGCGGAGCAATCGACGGCGCCACCAATGCGGTTCTGGTGTTGCGAAACGTCCGGGATATCGATGTTGGCGAATACCGCGTCACCGCGTCAAACGCGTACGGTTCCGCAATCAGTCTGCCGGCCCTGTTGAACCTCGGTCCTGCTCCTGGTGAAATCGTGAGGCTCAGTGTTGGTGTGAACTTTTATCCCGAGTTGATTCTTTCCGGATCAGTCGGCCGGTATCGTATTGACCTGGCTGAAAGCCTGGCGTTCGGCAGTGAGTGGCGGCCGCTCACGACGATCTCTGTATCGGACATTCCCTATTTGTGGACTGACGTTGAAGGGCACGGTTCAGCATCCCGGTTTTATCGCGCCATACTCCAGCCGTGAGAGCGATAGAAGGGCAGACCGACCTGTTGCGGATTAACCGAACGAAATCAAGCGGCTGCCGTTTTCCAACCTAGAGTCCACCTCACCAGCGCCCACATCCCGACGAAGGCTACAACGACCCACGCAACCCTCGCTGGCCAATTGGCTGCCTTCACGTTGGAAGCTACGAAACTCACGAGCATCGGTTTGCCGACTTCGGTTTGCAGCACTTGCGAGAACGAATGGCGCAAACCGCGCGTCGGCAGATTCACGCGCAACGGACGAACCGTGGCGGAGGCAACCTCCTGCGCTTTCTGGAGCCTTTCCCATTGTTGCTCGGCGGTCTTCGCGTCGAGTTGGACCTGAACTTCCTGCATGGGTTTCGCGCCGTCCTGCGCGAAGTACGCGAAGTTGTTGGCCACAACCTCCTGTTGCGCGTTCAGCAGATTGCTGCTTTGAGCCTTGCGCAAATCGGTTTCGAGCTTCTTGAACTCGGCCGTATCCTTCGCCTCCTTGCCCTTGGCCAGCCCATAGCGTTCCGCCATGCGATACGCGCGGTTGGCGTCGTCGAGTTTTCCGGCGGCCAGATTCCGGCGCAATTCATCACGCGAACCGGTCGCCGCAAGCTCGCTTTCCTTTCTCTTCTCCTGCTCCGCCTCTTTGTATTCGAGCGCGCTGAACGTGCGCACCACCGGCGCGGCGTCTGGCTCGCGCGTCATCGTCCCGGCGAACCTGCTGTAACCGTAATCCGGCGGCAGATAGAGCTCCCAGCGCGCGTTCTTCATCGGGACATCGAGCGCGGGTGAGGCGAGGCCAACCGCTCCTTTCGTTCGCGGGAACTTCTCCGCGCTCGCATAGATCAGCTCCACCGGAATCGACGCGTCCGCCGCGCGTTCGAGTGGCAGGAGCAATTTGCCGTCGCGAAGGCTCGGACGCACCGCCTGTCCGGCGACGAACGCCGACCAGACCTGCGCGCCCTTGGGCAGCGTGACTTCGAGGAATTGCCGGCCGTTGTTCCGGACGCTTAACGCCAACTCGGTCATCATCTGGCCATCGTCGGCCACAACGGTTGTGAGCCGCACATTGTCCACGAGCGCCTGCAACACTTCGGCCTGGGCGAAGCGCCTGGCCTCCAGCGCGAGCTTGTAGCCGGGATGCAGGTAGCGATAAACAAGCACGGTGGATTCGTCCGCGCGCCCGGCCCAGTCCGGCAACTCCTGCACGTCCGCGCGGATGAGCTCGACGCTGGCCGATTTTGGCGCGATCTGCAACTGCGACCTGGCAATGACCGCGAGCATCCCGGTCTCGCGTTCCACGCCGGGCACTTCGACTCCGGCGGCGTCGAACGGACTCTCCTGGCCCTGTTCTTTCGCGCTCCACGCCTGTTCCCAGGTGACCGTCAACACCTGCGCGCCGACGACTTTGTTCTGCAATTCGATGCGCCATTGCTCGCCGTTCTGGTCGCGCCGGCGAATGTTCGCGCCGGTGATCTCGACGTTTCGGAACGCCGCGGGAATCTTCAGGCGAAACTCATTCACTGGCGCGTTCTGTATCTCGTAACGCACCACGGCGCGCCCACTCGCCAGCGTTTCGTTGAGCGTCAACCAGTTAACCACCTCCGCGCGAACCCATGACTCGATGGTCTCCGCGGCCACCGTGAGCTTCCACGGCTGACGCGCGGGCACTGGCTCGCCGGCGATGAATTTATAGGCCAGCCCCGCGCCGCCCTCCGGCACCGTGCTGACCGGCACCTCGGTCAACCCGTCGAAAGACGCGGTCCTGGCCTGCACCCCCACCTCCGCGTCAACGACGACGTAGCCGGTGAGCTTGGCTGTGCCGAGCGGATGGACGCCGATGACGTCCATCGTCTTCGGCAGTTCCTTCTGCGCCTTGACCAGGCTGACCTGCAGCGCGTAGCTGCCGAGGGTGCGCTGTTTCAGGGGGACTTCGAGCACGCGATTGTCCGCCT
>QHOP01000515.1 GCA_003219345.1 Verrucomicrobiota bacterium | reverse complement strand
CAATGTTGCCTCACCATGCACCGGATACCGGGCGCCGGCTAGAGAGCACAAGTATTCACAACTGAACACCCTGGAAGGCTTGATTCGGTGTCTATCGTGACATAAAGTGATTGTGTGAAACGGCACAACGTCAGCCTGTCCGAACCCGTCAGCGAAATAGTCCGCTCGCAGGTCAAGAACGGAAGGTATAAAGACTTCTCCGCCGCGCTTCAGGACGCGGCCTGGAACTTTTTTGTCGGGCCGCCCAGCCCGTTTGAGGAATACGGAGTCACGCCCGAAGAAGTCGAGCGCGCAGCGGATCGCACGTTGAAAGAGATCGCGAGAGAGAAAGCGACTGGCAAACTCAAACCCTGGGCCAAGTGATCCTCACCCGGCCTTCTTATGACCGGGCTTTCAAGAAACTCTCGGCCCAACAGCAATCCAGAGTGAACCATGCCGTCGGACGGCTCGAACCGGCCTTTGGCCGGCCGCATTTGCACGCGGGCATCGGGCTGCGACCCTTCGGGAAGTTCTTCGAGTTCCGAGCCGGACTCGATTTGCGGATCCTGTTCGTGCCTTTTGCCGGCGACCTGATCCTGGTCACAGTTGGCAATCACGATCATATCCGCCGATTCGTCAAAGGGTGATCCTCCCGCGCAGCTCGCCCCCTGCTCCGCTCGCGAGATGAAATGCAGGTCCGGCAGCGACCGCAGCTCCTCCGCGTTGAATCTCCGCAGTTGGCCGCCTCAGACATGGCTGACCTTCCCGTTGACGATGGTTGCGGGCAACAGCAGCTCCTGGACTGAATCTAGCTGTTCGTAAAATCCCCGTTGCCACATGACCAGCCGCTGCCGGTCCATGAGAGTGAAGTCCTGATGGTTGCGCGCGGCGGTAGGCGTGAGCTTACTCCGCTGCAAACCTTCCACGAGCCATTTGTACATCCTGGTTACCACGATCTCTTTCGCGCCCACGTCACTCAAGAGTTTCTGGCGGAGCTTGGACTTGTCGAACAGGTCAAATCCCTCGCCGTGGACTTCGTTGCGGACGATGAGGAAATCGGCTTTGCCAGCCATCGCGTTCACTACGCGTTGAATCTGGTAAATGCTGTCCAGTTCGTGATTGACCGGGCTGGCAATGGTCAGACCAGCGCTCAAGCCTTCGAGAACAGTTGGCAATTCCGTCTCCTCGAAGTAGCCGAGAAAGATGCGCGTGGACGCCGCCCGGCAATCCACCACGACCACATCATGGTCCACGAGCGCATCCACCATGAGGTCAATGGTCGGCGGATGGCCGGGGTCAATGAAGCCGACTTCCGAATGGAAGCGTTTTAGAGTCGAGTTTTCGTCATCACTGTCAAAGGCCGCATGGCTGATCTCGTGGTCTTTGAGGTATTGGATGAAGTTGACGGCGAAGAAGCTTTTGCCCACGCCGCCTTTGCCGTTGAGGATGAGGATGAGTCTTTTTTTCATAATCATGGGTTGGGTTCGTCAAGGAATTCCACCTCGGCGATTTGCGGCCCGTCCAACTGTGGTTTCGGTGCCGGTCGAGGGGAAATAGTTGGTGGCGCGGGATGCGTGGTTCGTCTGCCCCGGCGTTTGGACGGCGGCTCTTTCAATACATCCCGGCAGAACTGCCGGACTGTGGTGTCGCTGATGTCAATGCCGTGCCGCTCGCGCAGGATGGCGACAATCGTGTCATACGAGGCGCGGTTGCGCCGCAGTTCGCGGACAAATTCGGCATGGGGCCGGAGCTTCACATAAGGCCCGGTGCGCTTCGGACCATACTGCGCGATGAGTTGCGCCGCCGTCTCAGTTGGCTTCGGAAAGTTCATTGGAAACTTTTTCGCAATCTGTTTTGGAAAGCGGTTTCCGCGAGGCCCCTTCGTGCGCGAAGGAGTCCAGCGTCCACTATTTCATCTGGAATAATGGTAGCATTGCTTCGCGATGCTTGTGCGCTCGCTTGGGCGCAGGAGTTTCAAGCGGTGGGTGTAGCTTTGGTCATGCTGACGATGAAGGCGCAATTCAGTTTGGGCAATGCGGAGAAGTATTTTAAGGAGCATTTGCAGGTGGGCGATTACTACATGGAAGGCCAGCAGGTGATGGGAGAATGGATGGGACAGGGAGCGGAGTCATTGGGATTGACGGGGGCAACGCATACCGATGAGTTCGTGAGCCTGTGCCGGAATCTTCATCCGGCGACCGGTGAAGGGTTGACGCAACGGCACAATGGAAAGCGGGTAACGGTGGACGGGGATGGGAAGGTCCATGAGCTTGCGAATCGGCGGGTGTTCTTTGATTTCACGTTGTCACCGCCCAAGTCGGTTTCCATTGCGGCATTGATCGGAGATGACCAGCGGATCGTG
>QHOP01000045.1 GCA_003219345.1 Verrucomicrobiota bacterium | reverse complement strand
GCGCCGGCTGCAAAGGTGAGGGCGATATCATGGGCAACGTTTACAGGAATCCGAACAGAGCGTTGTCACCTCAGGCGTTCCAGCTCCGGCGCATCGCGAACGTCGGTGGCTACGCGATTCAACCGATCTGGGGCGACGGCCACTCGAGCGGCCTTTACTCGTTCGAGTATTTGAGGAAGGTCGCGGAAGCGCAGGGGCCGGAAAGGGAGTAGGAGTGCTGGAGTAACGGAGTGCTGAGGTCTTTGGGTATGGATCCCATAACCCCATTACTCCTACACCCCATCGGGCTCGTCACGCCTTGCCGCCGAAACTGATGTAGTCGTCGAGGTCAAGCAGGTCGAACCAGGTTGCGATATCCTCACGATACTCCGCCGCTTTGGAGTGGAGTTCGTTGAAAAACGCGCGCGATTCGGGGTCCGTCGGCACGCGTTGTTCCTGGAACGTGGACCAGGCGGCAATTTCCGGCGCGGCAGGTTTCGTCTTCGAGCTGGCATGGATCCATTGGAGCACCTCCCAGTCGCCCTTGCCTGCGGCCAACTGCTTCTTCAAGGCTGCGGGGTCGATGCCAGCAAATTCGAGGAATCGCTGGTCGAGCGGGCAGGCATATTTGTATTCGCCGTGTTTGCCGGCAATCGTGGCGCGGCCTTTGTCGAGCATGCGGGGGAGGATCACGAAACCGCCGAGGCGCGTGCGCGGGCTGCGCGGCGGTTGTTTTGTCAAGTCAGATGCGTTCATTGCCATAATTTTGAGTCAAGTTGAGTTTTCGTTGTCAAGCAAACGCCGGTTGACGATGAACCGGCCCGATCAGTGGGGGTAAGGTGCCCCAGGTCGTTGAGATGTCAACTCGGTCAGAAAAATCAAAGCAACCGCGGCTGCAGCTCTTCCTTGACGAGCGCTTCACTGAGCGTCTCGACCCGGGCGCGCCGGCGTTCCATGATGTGCTTGTCCACCATCGGGTCGTACGGCACGGGATATTCTCCGTCGTAACAAGCCATGCAAAAGGAGTTCCCGGCCAGGCCGGTCGCCTTCACCATGCCTTCCTGGGACAGATAAGCGAGCGAATCGGCGTTCAGATATCGGCAGATTTCCTCGAGGGAATGATTCGCTGCCATGAGCTTGCTCCGGTCGGGAAAATCGATGCCATAAACGCACGGGTTCCGGTGCGGCGGGCAACTGACGCGCACGTGCACTTCTTTTGCGCCTGCTTCTTTGAGTGTCTTCACGCGCGCCTTGCAGGTCGTGCCGCGCACGATGGAATCGTCCACAATGATGACGCGCCTGCCCTTCACCAGCTCGCCGATGAGGTTGAGCTTCACGCGCACGTCGAAGTCGCGGATGAGTTGTGACGGCTGGAGGAAGCTTCGCCCGACGTAGTGATTGCGCACGAAGGCCATTTCGAAAGGAATGTGGGACTCCTCTGAATAACCGAGCGCAGCGCAGTTGCCGCTGTCGGGCACGGGCACGACGATGTCAGCGTTGATCGGATGTTCGCGCGCGAGTTGGCGGCCCATTTCCACTCGCGCCTCATAGACGTTCCGGTTGGCGATGGTGCTGTCGGGCCGGGCGAAATAGACATATTCAAAAATGCAGAATGCGCGGCGCGTCTGCTCGGGAAATGCCTGAATGCTTTTCAGGCCGTCCTGGTTGATGATGACGATTTCGCCCGGCTCGACGTCGCGGACGAACCGGGCGTGAATCAGGTCGAACGCGCAGGTCTCGCTGGCGAGCACCCAGCCATCGCCCACCCTGCCGATGGACAACGGTCGAAATCCATGCGGGTCGCGCACGCCGATAAGTTCCTGTTCCGTCATGATCACGAGCGAGTAAGCGCCTTCGATTCGCCGCACCGTCTGGACGAGGTTGTTTTCTTTGCCGCCGAGTGTCGGTTGGGCCAGCAACATCAGGATGATTTCGCTGTCAACGGTGGTTTGAAACGGCAGTCCCTTGGATTCGAGCGCATCGCGCAACTCGGCGGCGTTGGTCAAATTGCCGTTATGGGCGATGGCCAGCTGGCCTTTTGAGGAGTTGACAGTCATCGGCTGGGCATTGCTCAACTGGGAGGAACCCGTCGTCGAATAACGGGTATGCCCGATGGCCATGCTGCCGACGAGCGCGTGAAGTTTGTCACTGTCAAAAATCTGCGACACCAATCCCATGCCGACGTGCTTGCGGAATTGCCTGCCGTCGCAGGTGACAATGCCCGCGCTTTCCTGGCCGCGATGCTGGAGGGCGTAAAGGCCGTAGTACGTCAACTCGGCGGCATTCGGGTGGCCGTAAATGCCGAACACGCCGCAGTAGTGTTTGGGGTAGTGCTGCATGCTACTTCATCGCTCGCGCAATGCTATTCCACCAGAAATCGTGCAGTTCCGCCAGGTGCCAAGTCAAGTCGCCGTTCTCGGTCTTGATTTGCAGTTGGGAACCGCCGGTCACGCCCAGTTTTGCGGCGGGGATTTCCAGAATTTTTGCCTGGGCTAAAACTTTGGCGGCGTTGTGGGAAGCAACCGAAATCACGATGCGCCCCTGTGTCTCACCGAACAACAGGGCGTCGAGACGTATAGCCGGACGGGCATCCTGCCCGTCCGGCTGCGCACCCGTGGTCTGGGAAGGGCCTGGAGACAGGCTGGAAGCCTGTCCCACAAAACCCAAATCCACCTCCGCCCCGATCAGTCGCGGCGTGTCGCGCGCGACGAGCCGGGAGATGCAGCATTCGGCGAGCGCCACGGCGAGACCGCCTTCGCTGCAATCGTGCGCGCTCTTGACCGCGCCGCACTGGATCCAGCCGCGCAACGCATCGTGCATCATTTTTTCCTGGACCAGATCACATCGCGGCGGCGTGCCGGTCTTTAAGCCGTGAATCGTTTTCAAGTAAGCCGAGCCGCCCAGGCCGAGCAGGGGATCGTCCGCGTCCACGACGTCGCCGAGCAGAATAATCACGTCGCCTTCGTCCTTGAACCATTGCGTGGTGATGTATTCCTGTTTTTCGATGATGCCGACCATCGCGACCGTTGGCGTTGGATCAATCGCGCCGTCAGGACTTTGGTTGTAAAGGCTGACGTTGCCGCCGGTGACGGGAGCGTTGAACACGCGACACGCTTCGGCGAGGCCGCGCACGGATTCCTTGAGCTGCCAGAAAATCTCCGGGTTGTACGGATTGCCGAAGTTGAGGTTGTCGGTCGTGCCGAGCGGGGTTGCCCCGGCGCAGGCGAGATTTCGCGCGGCCTCGGCGACGGCGATTTTGCAGCCTTCATAGGGATCGAGATAAACGTAAGCCGCGTTACAATCCACCGTCAGCGCGAGGAATTTTTCCGGGAGCACGCCCGCCTCGGGCGCAGCCGACGGCGCCTCGCCGTCGGCCTTTGCGGTTGTCGAGACGTCAACCGTCGCACGCGGGCCGCGTGCGCTCCACAAACCGGGAAGACTGTCCGCCTTGATTCGAATTACTGCCGCGTCCGAGCCTGGATTCACAACAGTGCCATCCCGCACCATGTGGTCGTATTGGCGATACACCCAGTTCTTCGAGGCGATGGTGGGCCAGGCGAGCAGTTTTCGGAGATCGGGGATGGGGTCTTGGGTCTGGGGGATTGACTCCGGACGAAATGCGCGGATTTCCTTCAGATACGCCGGCTCGCGCGATTCGCGATAATAAACCGGCGCCTCATTCGCCAGCATGTTCGCGGGAATGTCGGCGACCACTTTGCCGTGATCTTTCACCATCATGCGGCCGGTGGCGGTGACCTGACCGATCTCCGCCCACGGCAAATCCCACTTGTCGAAAATCCGCCTTACCTCCTCCTCGCGGCCCTTGTGGACGATGATGAGCATCCGCTCCTGCGACTCGCTGAGCATGATTTCGTAGGGCGTCATGTTCGAGGCGCGTTGCGGAACCTTGCTCAATTCTATCTCGATTCCTGTCCCGGCGCGCGCCGCAGTCTCGCAAGTGGAACAAGTCAACCCCGCCGCGCCCATGTCCTGAATCCCAGCAACCGCGCCCGTGGCGAGCAGTTCGAGACAGGCCTCGAGCACGAGCTTTTCCATGAACGGATCGCCGACCTGCACGGCGCCGCGCTGTTGCTCGGCCGATGCTTCACTCAAATCCTGCGAGGCGAACGCCGCGCCCGCGAGACCGTCGCGTCCGGTCGGGGGGCCGACGTAGAAAACAGGATTGCCGATGCCTTGAGCTTTGCCGTGGGCGATTTGTTCGTGGCGCAGCACACCGAGGCAAAACGCATTCACGAGCGGATTGCCCTCGTAGCATTTGTCAAAATAAACCTCACCCGCGATGGTCGGGATGCCAAAGCAATTGCCGTAATGCGCGATGCCCGTCACGACGCCCGCGAAGAGCCGGCGGTTATTTGCGATTTGGGATTTGCGATTGGCGATTTTCCAGTCAGCGTCTTCAGCGACGGTTGGCTCGCCCTCACCCCGGCCCGCTCCCCCAGGGAGAGGGTGATTACCGACCGCCGCCGTTGCAGAATTCGTTCCACCTTCCCCGCTCTCAGAAGTCAGAAGGCCTGATTGAGCTGGGCCGTCTTCGGTAATCGGCCCGAACCGAAGCGAGTTCATCGCGCAAACCGGCCGCGCACCCATCGTGAAAATGTCGCGGAGGATGCCGCCGACGCCCGTGGCCGCGCCCTGGAAAGGTTCGACCGCACTCGGGTGATTGTGCGACTCGATTTTGAACGCGACGGCCAGCCCCTCGCCGATATCGATGACACCGGCGTTTTCCTCGCCCGCGCCGACGAGGATTTTCTTCGATTTGGTCGGGAAGGTGTTGAGCAGCGGACGGGTGTTTTTGTAGGAACAATGCTCGCTCCACATCACCGAGAAGATGCCCAACTCGGTGTAGTTCGGTTCGCGGCCGAGGATTTCCTTGATGCGCGTGAATTCGTCAGGCGTCAGGTTATGTTTCTGGACCAACTCGGGAGTAATCGCTGGCTCGATCATTGAACAAGTCGGATTTCGACAACGCAAACGCCCGCAGCGCATTCCCCGCGGACGGCATGAACCTACCAAGAGACCGCCGCAACGCGAGTTGTTTTTGGAGAATTCAGGAGCAGGTGAGGGGAGGTTCTCGGACAGTTTCCACGATCTTGCAACGGCGCATTGGGTCCGTGAACTACCCCCTCACCCGACCTCCGGCCACCCTCTCCCCATCGGATGGGGAGAGGGAAGAGGTGCGGGGCGGTTTACGGAGAGCCCCCGCTTCAAAACGGCTGCGGTCCGAAACCACGGGCCGCCTAACGCAGATATTTCATACTCCGCATAAAATCACGACAGCCTGTAGCTACCCACGTGAGGAGGTGGACCGTTGTGATCCTCATTTCTGTCCGCCTCCTCACGTCGGCGGCTACGCGGGCTGCGAAATATCCGGGCTAGAGTTTCCAACCCTTGCGGAACTGGCGGCGAACAAACTGCTCGGCAGCCGAGGTATTTTTGGCCTTCATGTTGGGGCCGTCCCACTCCAATTTCTGTCCGGTGCGCATGGCGACATCGCCCAGGAGAATGATCTCCGTCAGGTACGCCGCGATGTCGAAATTCGAGTATGGGGTCGGGCCGCCTTTGATGGCCGCTATCCATTCAAGGTGATGTCGCTTGTCGGTGTCGCTATCGAGCGTATTGCGAGGAATCGTTTGGGGGATGTCTTTGACCGCCTCGTGTTTTGTGCCGTCGATATATTCCTTTTCGTCGCTTAGTTTGATGAAGAACTTCGCGCCGTAGTCGTCAGGTGAAAAGAGTTTGCCTTTGTCGCCGATGAGCAGGCAGCCGCTGCCGGGGATCTTGCCCAACATTTCCTCAATCTCAGAGGTGAGTTCCTTCGGTGGCTTGCTGTTGCCATCATGAACGTAAGGGGCATTTGGCAATGGATTGCCGCCGTCATACCACCAGAACTGCGCCGGCGCCAGCCCTTCACGGGCCGGAAACTCGAAGCGGATTTTCGACTTAATCGGATAGGCTTCGCGGTTCATGTGGGAAGTTTCAGCTTCGATCTGAGTGGGATAACCCAGTTTCAGCGCCCGGAACGGCATGTTGGACGTGTGACACGCCATATCGCCGAGGGCGCCGGTTCCGAAATCCTGCCAACCACGCCAGGCGAAATCGTGATAGACCCTCTTGCCATCCGGCCACTTGTCTTTGTAAGGCCGCATCGGCGCCGGGCCGATCCACAGATCCCAATCCAGCGTCCGCGGCACTGGATCCGAGCCCAGGGGACGATCCATCCCCTGCGGCCAGATCGGGCGGTTGGACCAGACATGCACCTGGCGCACCGGACCGATGGCTCCCGCCTGAATGACCTCCACCGCGCGGCGCAGCCCGCTCTCGGAACTGCCTTGATTGCCCATTTGTGTGACCACCTTTTTCTCCGCGGCGACGTTCCGCATCATGCGCGCTTCATAGACGGAAATGGTGAGCGGCTTTTGACAATAAACGTGCTTGCCGAGTTTCATGGCCATGATGGCGGCGCAAGCGTGGTGATTATCCGGCGTGCTGACAATGACGGCGTCGATGTGCCGGTGCATTTTACTCAGCATCTTCCGATAATCCCGGAAGACTTTGGCGTCCGGGTACTTCTGCTGCCGGTGATCGAGGGTGTTCTGGTCAACGTCGCACAGCGCGACGATGTTTTCGGAGGAGCAACAGTCTGTGTCGCTCGAGCCTTTACCGCCGACGCCGATTTGAGCGATGTTGACTTTGCCGTTCAAGTTTCGAGCGCGAAGCAGGTAAGGCCCGGTCAGAACCGTGGCGCCAATAGCGAAGGAGGAATACCTGATGAAATGACGGCGGGAATGCCTGGAGAGGATGACTTGCTTGTTCATGGGTTTCACGAATACCCGCCACAGGCTGGCAACACAAGTTCAATTTCATGGCCTCGGTTCGCGCGCGCTTGACACTACCATCCTATCGAGTCGGGTGTGCAAGATTTCCGAAGACCCCTCACCCTATCCCTCTCCCCATCCGATGGGGAGAGGGTGGCCTTCAGGCCGGGTGAGGGGAGTACGTGCGTCACATCAGCTTGGTTGTGGTGTTGAGTTGCGGCCTGTCCATGCCGACGGGTTTGTCGCTGATGAAAACGCCGTCTGCAAAAGCGATTTAACCGTCTTGCTCAAACCGGCAGCCTCTGGTAATGCAAACTGTCAAACATCCATTCAGCGGCCCAAAAGACAAAATGAACCAGAAACTCTCCCTGTTTGCCGGTCGTCTTTCCCAGTTCGTCTCCCTCAGCGCGCTGTTGGCGATACCTTTGTTCATTAACGTGGCCGCTGGCCGGGCGGCGGACGCTTCTTCCGGTTCGCCGCAAAAGGCGGCTGGCGACCTGGCTCCGTTGCCTTTGAACCTGCCCCCTGCGGGTTACGAAGGCACGCCCAAGGATATGCCCCCGGATACCACCGCTGAGAAGCCGACCGGCAAGCCGCGGCCGCCGTTCTACGCGCCCAAGGGCGTCCAAAACGTTGCCTTGGGCAAACCCGTGACCAGCAGCGACCCGAGTCCGATCTCGGGTGATCTCAAGCAGATCACCGATGGAAAAAAACATGCGTTCGACGAAAACGTGGTGACCCTGCGCCGCCGCACGCAATGGGTGCAGATTGATCTGCAAGGGGAGTACAACATTTACGCGATATTAATCTGGCACGAGCACAAGACACCGGTCGTTTATCGCGACGTGATCGTGCAGGTGTCTGAGGATCCTGAATTCAAACATGACGTTCACGCGCTCTTCAACAATGATCAGGACAACAGCTCCGGTCTGGGAGCTGGCACAGACCGGGAATACTTCGAGAACCACGAAGGCAAACTGATCGATACCAAGGGAACCAAAGCCCGCTACGTCCGGTGCTACAGCAAGGGCAATACCGACTACGCGCTGAACTCCTACACTGAAATCGAAGTTTACGCGGTGCCCGCCCAATGAACCGGTGGTTCGCGCCGGGGCTCCTCCTCATCGTGGGTCTGGCGCTGGCGCTGCGTTTGCCGGAGTTGGACCGCCGCCCGATGCACAACGACGAGGGCGTCAACGCGATGAGATTCCGCTCGCTCTGGGTCAGCCACACCTACCAGTACGACCCCTACGAATTTCACGGCCCGACTCTTGAATACGCGACGGTTCTCTCCGCGTGGTTGACCGGGTCCAACGACTTCGATCGGTTCACTGAATTCACCTTCCGGCGCGTTACCGTCGCCTTCGGCGTCGTGTTGATTCTGCTGCTGTTCCTGCTCGTGGATGGTTTGGGAAAAGCGGAAACGCTCTGGGCTGCGGCGCTGACAGCCATTTCGCCGGCGATGGTTTTCTACAGTCGGTATTACATCCACGAGATGTTGCTGGTCTTCTTCACGTTGCTGACGCTCGTCGCAAGCTGGCGCTACGTTCAAACGAAGTCCAGTGGCTGGAGCTTGTTGGCTGGCGTCGGTTTGGGTCTGATGTACGCGACGAAGGAGACTTTTGTTTTTGCTTTGGTCTCAATGGTTGCCGCCGCGGCCTGCGCGTCGGCTTGGGGCCGATGGATGGACGGCCAGCGTGTCAGCCTCAAATCGCACTTAAACCTCAAACACATCTTCGCCGCGCTCGCCGCCGCCTTGTTGGTCTCAATGGCATTTTTCTCTTCGCTCTTCACCAACGTCAGTGGGCCGTTGGATTCGCTGAGGACCTATCTGCCCTGGCTGCATCGGGCGGGCGGAGAATCGCCGCATGTTCATTCGTGGTACTTTTACTTCCGGCGGCTGGTCTTTTTTCATTACCAGAACGGGCCCTTCTGGAGCGAGGCGTTGATCGTGGTACTGGCGGTCGTCGGATTCGTTGCCGCCTTGAGGCGACGTCCCCCCGGTCAGACCAACGTGGCGTTGGCGCGCGTCCTGGCGTTCTACACGGCCAGCCTGACGCTGATCTACAGCGTGGTGTCCTACAAAACGCCCTGGTGCTCGCTCGGTTTTTTCCACGGCATGATTTTGCTGGCGGGCCTGGGCGCGATGGCGCTGTTGCGCGTTTGCCGACCGCAATGGTTGAAGTGGACGACCGGCGCAGCGCTCGTCGCGGCCGCTGCGCAGCTCGGCTGGCAGGCGTGGCGCGCCAGTTTTCCCTACTGCGCCAGTCAGTTTAACCCGTACGTCTATGCGCAGACCTCGCCTGACATTTTGAAGCTGGTGGAAAAGGTTGAGGCGCTGGCGCGCGTTTCGCCGCAAGGTCACGACACGGTTGTCAAAGTCATGGCGCCCGGAAACGACTACTGGCCGCTGCCCTGGTATTTGAGGCGTTTTAAGAAACAGCATGTCGGCTTTTGGAATGAAATCCCTCCCGAACCGTTTGCGCCGATCATGATCGTATCGTCTGAATTCCAGGCGGCCTTTGATGAACGAGCGGAGAAGACCCATCTGATGGCCGGTTACTTCCAATTGCGACCGCAGGTGTTCTTCGAGCTGTATGTCGAAATCAATCTCTGGCGGGAATATGTGAATACGTTGGCGCCCGAAAAAGACTGATACCTTTCTCATAAAGGGGTCAGTCCCGCACAATCGCATATTCACCTGCTGAGGATCAGCTGAGAAGCTGGCATCGCTAGAGAACTGCGTGTGGAGTACGCCGGCGCCATTGACCACGCCATCAACCGCAGAGACCGTCGCAAACCGAATTTCCCCTGAGGATCAGGATCGTCCGTGCAGACTTTGGTGGATCGTGCAGGAAGGCGGGCTGGGAAGGGCTGGCGTGGTGAAAGTGTCGGCATATGGAAGTGGGAGGGGGCGGAATGGCAGCCAC